>JASLFF010000016.1 GCA_030150795.1 Terriglobales bacterium
CTCCGCGCCTGCCGCTCTGGCCCGCGACGCATCTTGCACGCCTTAACTGTATTTGCCATAAGCATAGCAATCGTCAGCGGACCAACTCCGCCCGGCACCGGCGTAAGCGCGCCTGCTACAGCTGCGACGTGAGGATCAACATCGCCGACTAGAGTCGATCCCTTTTCGGCAAACGACTTCTCTCTAGCCGGATCGCCGGCAAAAAATCTCTCGAATTCCGTGCGGTCGGTGATCTTGTTAATGCCTACGTCGATTACCGCAGCGCCCGGCTTGATGAAGTCTTCTGTCACAAAGCCCGCTTTGCCGATAGCAGCCACGAGGATGTCTGCTTGACGCGCGATCTGCGCGATGTTTCTAGTTTTAGAATGGCAGACTGTGACGGTCGCGTTATTGTTCAGCAACAGCATGGCTACGGGCTTGCCCACAATGTCACTTCGACCGATGACTACGGCATTGCGTCCCTCAATAGCGATGTTGCTGCGACGCAGGATTTCAATCACGCCAGCCGGTGTGCATGGCACCAGTCCTGGACGCTGCGTGGAAAGATTGCCCACGTTCACGGGATGAAATCCGTCCACATCTTTTTCCGGCGAGACGGCCAGCAAGACCTTCTTGGAGTCCACCTGCGGCGGTAACGGCAGCTGCACTAGGATGCCATCAATTTCGTCGCGATTGTTTAACCCATCGACCATCTGCAACAACTCAGCCGTTGTAACCGAATCCGGCGGAGTCAGATTTTCACTGAGCATTTCAAGCTGCTGGCAGGACTTGACCTTATTGCGGACGTAGATTTCAGACGCAGGATTATGCCCGGCAAGGATCACGGCGAGCCCCGGCCTTACGCCGGTGGCGCTCAGCTTTCGCACTTCTTCAGCGACTTCGGACTTGATCTGCGCGGCTATCTTATTTCCGTCAAGAATTGTGGCAGTCATAGTATTCATGGGAATAATTATCTTAACCACAAAAAATGCAAAGGTACACCCGGGCGGGTGCAGCGGCATTATGTTCTAAAATAGTAAAGATGATGCTCAAGCAAATCCTGGACGCGTTGGCCTGCCCGGTTCCCTCATGCCGCAAGCCGCTGAAGCTGGCTGAAGACGAATCGGCGTTGCAGTGCACCGCGTGCGGCCGCACATATCCCATCAAGGATGGGATTCCCATGCTGTTGGTCGATTAAATTTTCAGCGATCAAGCGAAGCCAGCGGGTAAACTACGCCACTTCAACCGGCGAATCGATCTTTAGCGTGCGCAGGTACTCGGCAAAGTCCGGCCCCAGGTCAGGGCGCTTCAGCGCAAACTCGACAGTAGCTTTCAGGAAACCCAGCTTGTCTCCCGCATCGTGCCGCTTGCCTTCAAAGGTGTATCCGTAAATTTTTTCGCCTGCGCTGAGCAGCCCGCGCAGTCCGTCGGTGAGTTGCAGTTCGCCACCGGCCCCAAGAGGTGTCCGTTCTAGCGTTTCAAAAATCGTTGGGGTGAGGATATAGCGCCCAATGATGGCCAGGTTTGAAGGCGCTTCTTCCTGCTTGGGCTTTTCCACCAGGCTGCGGACATTGAATGCACGTCCGCCGAAATTGCTTTCAATTTTCTGCGCGTCCAGTACGCCGTAAGAGGAAATGGCCGGGCCGTTCACTTCCTGCGTGGCGATGATCGAGCACTGCGATTCTTCAAAGACATCCATCATCTGCCGCAGGCATGGTTTTTTCGCGTCAATCACGTCATCTGCCAACAGGACCGCGAATGGCTCATTCCCAACCAGTTCACGCGCCATCAAAACAGCGTGGCCTAATCCCATAGCTTCCTTTTGCCGCACATAGGCCACATGGATCATGTCTGAAATCTGGCGCACAATGGAAAGCAGCTCTGTCTTGCCGCGCTCTTCCAGCATTTTTTCCAGTTCGTAGCTGACGTCAAAGTGGTCTTCAATGGCAGTTTTGCCGCGACCGGTGATGATGATGATCTGATCGCATCCGGCGGCCAAGGCTTCTTCCACGCCGTATTGGATGATGGGCTTATCCACCAGCGGCAGCATCTCTTTGGGCTGCGCCTTAGTGGCGGGAAGAAAACGCGTGCCCAGACCGGCAGCGGGAAAAACGGCTTTGCGAACTCTCATCTTCATCATTGATTCCTGAATACCGCATGGTGAGATGCAGAAATTCTAGCATCTGCTTTCTCAAGTTCGCTCGCACAGGCCAGAATCAGGAGTCACAACACCGGACTATTGTCGCCAAGCATTACTTGCCGCAGCAGTTTGATGGGAGGGAACCCCTGCTTCAGCACCTCATTGTGAAACTTTTCCAATGAAAAGCTTGCGCCCACTTTCTTTTTGTAATCCTCGCGCAACTTCAGTATTTCCAACTTGCCCAAAGTGTAATAAAGATAAGTTGGATCGGAAGTGCCGCGCTTGGTTTCACGCAGGCCATTCATATGGGACTGATAGCCTTCTTTCTCGAAGAACTCCACGCCTTGCTCGAACGTCATCGTGCCGGTATGCATCTGTATTCCCACGATGAAACGCGCGTTGCGCAAAAGCGCGTCCTGGAGCTGGCCCAGGCGCAGTTTCAGAAAAGCTGTGTCATGGTCTTGATCAACGCCAGGCGTCCGGCCATAACCTTCATCCAGCATCATCTGTTCGCTGTAATGGGCCCAGCCCTCAGCGTTGGAACTGCATCCCAGCAGCTTGCGCACTTTTGATGGCGCATATGGCACCCACAGGAATTGCGTGTAATGTCCCGGATAAACCTCATGCACCGCCGTGGAGATAACGGTTCCG
>JASLFF010000141.1 GCA_030150795.1 Terriglobales bacterium
GCGGCGCGTGTCGGCGATCGGAGTTTCTCCGCCCGCCTGCGGCTCGGTTACGCAGAAAAATGCAATACGCAGCGGAAATGTATGGTTATACGATTGCTCCGTGTGCGGAAAGATGGTGCGGTCTGGCGGATAGTCGGTCGAGGTAAATACATTGCCGCTCACCTGGCTTCTGGGCGAAGACCGTTCTTTATATTCCAGAAGGCCGCCGCAAGCGGCTTCAACAAAAGCCTCGAATTGATCAACTTTATTGACTCCGAAGTTGCGGAACAGGATCGCTCCAGCTTCATTGAGCTTGGAATCGAGAAAGTCACGGTGTGCTTCTGCCCACCGCACAAGGTCGAGTCCTTCCATCTGGGGCTCCACGACCAGCGGCAGCCGACGCTCATTCAGGTATCCGGTGCGTACCAGGTCCTGGTCCGAGGCAGTTACTATCTTTCTTTTGCGTGAAAAAGCAATGCTTGATTCAAGCGGACGTGCCATGGTTCCTCACTATGTTCGGGCAATTGAATGCAATGTTTGGATGGGGTCTTTACGTGAGCCGAACGGCGTTGCGCTTCCGAGCGGTAAAGCCCATGCGGTCGGCATGGGTCTCCGCTTCCGTCCGATCGGAAATTGCGCGGGCTGATCCCTGCTCAATGACAGGTCCGGCGAGATCACTGACCCGCGCGGCGGGATGCTCCGCCACCTGTTGTAGTATCTGGGAGTAGTCGCGGTTCAGGCGCTCGATTTCCCGTGGATCAAATACACCGTTGTTGTATCTCCAGCACGCCCGGAAGCCGGCCGCGCTGCGGAAGATCCACAACACCAAACCGAAGCGCACTGTCTCTTCGCCGGTCTCTATCAGGGTTGCGTCTCCTCCGGGCAGAAGGCGGAGCGCCATCTCCTCGTTTTGCAGGGCGAACGTTACCTGGAAGATCTGCGGTCGTCCATCGATGCGGGGCGGCTTCACTTCTTCGATCAATTTTTCCAGAGGGAGGGCCTGATGAGAGTAAGCCTCCAGCGTGGTGGCGCGAACTCGCTCCAGCAGTTCCTCAAAAGTGGGATCGCCGGTCAAATCGGCGCGTAAAGGCAGCATGTTTACGAAAAATCCGATAAGGTCTTCGATCTCCACTTCATTGCGTCCGGCGACCGGAGCGCCGACCGCGAAATCAGTTTGGCCAGAATAACGATGCATCAGAACCTCGAAGGCCGCGAGCATCGTCATAAAGAGTGTGGTACCGTGCCGGCGGCTGACTTCCTGCAGGGCCTTCATCATGCCCGGTTCCAAATCGAAGGAATCGTTTCTCCCGTCATTGGCGCGGATGTCTGAAATTCCCTTTCCAATCCGCAGTTGTAAAGGCGGCATGCCCGCCAGTTTGCGACGCCAGTAATTCAGGAAGCTTTCGAGCACTTCGCCAGTCAGCCATCGCCGTTGCCAGGAAGCAAAATCGGCGTACTGAATGGGGAGTTCGGGCAAAGGAGAAGTTTCTCCCTTTAAGAACGTTTCATAGAGGAGAGTAAACTCCCGTATCAGAATGTTTACGCTCCAAGCGTCGCAGACGGCGTGATGCACCGTGAACAGGAGCATATGGACTTCAGGTTCCAGGCGCACCAACATGGCACGCAACAATGGGCCCTGATTCAAGTCGAATGGGCGCACTGCCTCTTCCCGCGCCAGTTGAAGCACTCGCTGCTCCCGGTCCGGAACATGAGATAAATCAATCAACGGAACTTCCACGGTGCTGGGTGGAGCAATTTGCTGGAAAGGCTCGCCATTCCGCGCCGGAAAAGTGGTCCGCAATACCTCATGTCGGCTCACAATTTCGGTCAGGCTGCGCTGCACCGAAGACGGATCCAGCTTCCCGTTTAACCGCACCGCACCGGGCGAGTTGTATGCCGCCGACCCAGGATCCAGCTGTTCCAGAAACCAGAGCCGCTGCTGGGCAAACGAGAGGGGCAGCGACCCTGTACGCGATACCCGGACAATGGGAGGAATTTCCATCTTGTTGTTCCGGCGAAGGCCTTCCTCCACCTGCTCCGCCAAGCGGGCAACCGTGGGGGATTCAAAGAGCGCACGGAAAGGCAGCTCAACCCCGAATGCAGCCCGGACACGGGAGATAAGTTGTGTGGCTAGAAGTGAATGACCTCCCAGATCGAAGAAAGTATCATGAATTCCGACGTGCTCGGACTTCAGGACATCTTTCCAGATGCCTACCATGATTTCTTCGACCGGTGTACGAGCCGGAGACTGCCGGGATTTTTCCTTGCCGTACTCTGGGGCCGGCAGAGCCTTTCGGTCAATCTTGCCTGTGGGTGTAAGCGGCAGGTCATCGAGCATGATGATGGCCGCGGGGACCATGTATTCGGGCAATTGTTTGCTCAAATGGTTCCGTAATTCCGTCTCATCTGCGCCCGGCGTGCCGGGCTCGGCAACCACATAAGCCACCAGCCTCTTGTCTCCCGGAGTATCTTCTCGCACCAGGACCAGTGCGTGTCTCATACCAGAAAGCTGCAGGATTGCGGCTTGTATCTCTTCCAACTCAATACGGAAACCGCGCAACTTGACCTGATGATCGAGCCTTCCCAGGAACTGCAGGTTCCCATCCGTGCTCCAGCGGACCCGATCCCCGGTGCGGTACAGCCTCTCGCCGGGTTCACCGGCAAAAGGGTTCGGCAGGAACGCTTCTGCGGTAAGGTCGGGACGCCGGAGATAGCCGCGCGCGAGTCCCATTCCGCCGGTATATAGTTCGCCCGCTACTCCGGTCGGCACCGGCGACATGTGCTCGTCCAGCACATACACTGTGGTATTGGAAATCGGACTCCCTAGCGGAAGATAGCTTACCGGTCCGGGATCGCTTTCAATGGTGTGGCACATGGTATATGTGGTGTTCTCGCTGGGACCGTAGGCATGGACCAACACGCATCTTGGCAGGTTTTGCATGACCAGGCGAGCATGATGCGGCGAAACGATGTCACCGCCTGTCATCAGGTAACGCACGCTTTGCAATCGCGTTACATGTGTCTCCACCAGTTGGTGGAACAAACCAGAAGTCAGGAAGAGCACCGTGACGCGCTCCTGCTCAACGATGGTCGCCAGTTCCTCGAGCGAGCGGGCGTCCGGCGAGGCAATCACCAGACGAGACCCGTTGACTAAGGGACCCCATATTTCAATTGTCGAGGCGTCGAATGTGACGGGAGCGAACAATAAAAATGCATCTCCGCTGCCAGCTTCACAGAACTTCATTTCGAAAACCAAGCGGACAATTCCGCGATGTTCGATCAACACTCCCTTGGGCCGTCCCGTAGAACCCGAGGTATAAACGACAAATGCGCAATTTTGGGGTGTGGCCAACGGGACAGGATTGGATGCGTTCTCATTCGCTATCTGCTCCCAATCATCATCCAGCAAAATGACCTGGGCCCAGTGCGACGGCAGACTTTCAAGCAGCTTATGCTGGGTCAGCAAGATGGGGGCTTGGCTGTCGTCCAGCATCCACGCCAGGCGGTCGGCAGGATATGAGGCATCGAGCGGGACGTAAATGCCGCCTGCCTTGACCACCGCGAGGATGGCCACCACAAGTTCCATGCTGCGTTCACAGCAGATGGCCACGGGTATCTCTGGACCCACGCCGTAGCCGCGCAAAAAGTGCGCCAGCTGGTTTGCCTTCGCATTCAGTTCCGCGTACGTGAGCTGCCGGTCGCCGAACACCAGCGCAACATTATCAGGCGCTTGCCGGGCTTGCGCCTCGAACAATTCATGCACGCAGACTGCCGGAACCTCCTGCCTGGTGTTATTCCAATTCACCACCAGCTTCAGCCGTTCCGGTTCCGTGAGCAGTGACACTTCAGAAATTGCCTTATCCGGACCCGCTATTGCGGCTTCCATGATCCGGACAAAATGTCGGGCGAATTGCTCGATCGTAGACCGGTCCCAGATTTCCCTGTCATACAGGATCGTCCCATAAAGCCGGCCACCTGATTCGGCCATGGTTACCACCAGTTCGAAGGTGGTCATTAACTTCTCAATCGGTCGGGCCGTGATACGCAGGGTCCCCACCGGTACCGTAGCTCCGGGATGTCCCAGAGCCACCAATTCGAGTCCCTGATGTTCCTGAAGCTGCGTGCGTTGCATCACGAACGACACATCCATCAGGGCTGACCCGCCGGATGACCGTGAGGTGCCAAGCCGTTCATTCAATATCGCGAACGGCAGGCCATCATGCCTGAAGGCCGCGGAAACGGTCTGCGCGACCCTCGTATGCAGCGCTTCAAAAGAGGGATCGCCGCTCAAATCCGCCCGCAAGGGCAAAGCCTTCACAAAATAGCCGATTAGTTCACGCAAGGTTGCGCTGTCGCGGCCATGGGTAGGTGTACCCAAGACGAACTCGGTTTGGCCAGTATAGCGATGCAGCAGGACTTCAAACGCCGTTAGAAGGACAGTATATAAAGTGGAGTGGTGATTGCGGCTGAATTCTTGAAGTTTTGCGGTCAGAGCTACGGGCACCTCAAAAAGATGGAGTTCGCTTTCACGCTGTGAACGCTCCAGGCGCGGCCGGTCTCCGGGAACCAGCGGAGGAGTCAAATCGCCTTGCAGCTGGGTCCGCCAATATTGCCAGAGCTGTTCACCCTGGGGCCCTTCCACTATCTGCCGCTCCCGCGCCACATGCCTGTAAAAGAGGTCGGAAGGCGGAGGAGGCGGAATCCTTTTGCCGGCATAAAGCGCCGCGACCTCGGCCACGAGGATGCTCATGGACCAGAAGTCTGCCACGATGTGATGAATCACAAATAGGAGTATGTAGCCGCCATCCGCAAGCTGATAAAAATTGACTCGGAACAACGGAGCCTGGTGGACAAATGCCCGTTGAGCTTGTTGTATCAGCTCCTGGTTCAAGCGGTCATCGCTCCAATCCCTGGCATCGGTCTCAGTCAAGGCGGCCGCGGCAGCGTCGGCGTTATCTTTCACTTCCAGCCATTGTTCGCCCTGATCATCAACGATATATCCATGTAATCCGGGATGACGCTCTATAACATGTTGCAAACAGCCTTTCAGCTTTGCCATGTCTACGTCTGAGCGGAGCTGAATGGCGCGGGCAATATTCAACGCGCCACTTTCATGCGCACGCTGCTGGATCAGCCAAAGCGCCTTTTGGTCAATTGACAGTGGAATCCGCGCTCCTGCCTCAGCTGGGACCGCAACGGGTTCCCGGCGGGGAGCATTGGCCAGGTCACGCGCCAGGCTTCGAATGGAAGCGTTACCCAGCGCGGCTCCGGGATCTATCTGAATACCTAAATCAACTTCGAGTTGATGGCAGAGCTGCACGGCAGTCAGAGAATCGAGCCCTAAAGCCGTCAGCGGTTGATCGGGATTGATTGTTCCGGCAGTCACCTTGAGCAAAGAGGCCGCAGTGGAAACCAGCCAGGATTCCAGTTTCGCGGACCGGCCCTCGACTTCCTCCGGAACCGCTTTGACTGTGCCGGATTTTTCAGTTTCTTCGGTCCCCGCAAGACTGGCGGCAATGCCCGGCAACGCACCTGCGAGAAAGGCGCGTTTACATTCCTGTCGTCTGACTTTTCCGCTCGACGTGCGCGGCAGATGTCCGGCTGCAACCAGCACCACGGCATGTGTCTGCAGTTCGTGATCCAGTGAAATTGCCTTACGCACTTCTCGCAGGATCTCGTCTGCGGGCCCTTTGTAGTGGCGATTCAGTTCAGCTGCAACCACCAACAGTTCCTCGCGATCATCCGATATCGAAAACGCAATGCTCGCATTGCTCATCAGCGCCGGGTGGGCCGCCTCGACTGTACGCTCAATATCCTGGGGATAATGATTCTGGCCGCGAATGATGATGCAATCCTTGCGCCTGCCGGTGACAAAGAGCTGTTCGTCATGCAGGAAACCAAGATCGCCCGTGCGGAGCCAGGACTTTGTTGGATCGTCTGCCAGAGTGGCATGGAACGTTGCCGCGGATTCTTCCGGGCGGTTCCAATAGCCTGCGGCAACGCCAGGACCGTGGACCCATATTTCTCCGACTTCATCTAACGGGCAACGCTGGTATGAGTCGGGATTCACGATGGCTATTTCCGTATCAAGCCCCGCCCGACCGCTGGCGGCAAGAGTTCGCGAGCTATTTGATTCCGCTGGGGCCAATTCCACACAATGCCGCTCCAGCGCGTGGGCGTCCGCATGGACTAATGATGGACCTGCACTCGGCTCCGGGCTGGTTACCTTCAACGTGGCTTCCGCCAGTCCGTACACCGGATAAAATGCATTGCGCTGAAATCCGCAAGACGAAAATGCCTTAGTGAATGCTTCGATGGTCTCGGCGCGGACTGGCTCAGCTCCGTTAAATGCTACTTTCCAACTGCTTAAGTCAAGATGGGAGCGCAAATCCGGTGGGATGCGTTGCACACACAGATCATAGGCAAAATTGGGACCGCCCGTGTGGGTAATGCGATGGTGGGAAATAGCTTCCAGCCAGCGCAACGGTTTCTGAATAAAAGAAGTGGGCGAAAACAAATATGTAGAAAAGCCGCTGAATATAGGCTGCAGGAATCCATAAACCAAGCCCATGTCGTGAAAATGGGGCAGCCAGCTCAGAGTCCGGGTTCCCGCCGTGAATCCTCCGCTCGCGGCAATTGATTCCAGATTCGCCATCAGGTTCCGATGCGTGACGACCACGCCCTTCGGAGTGGAAGTGGAGCCCGAGGTGTATTGCAGGTATGCCACATCATCCCCGCTGAGAGCTACAGGATTGAATGCCTCCGCTCCGGAAGATGCAATCGCAACGGTATCAATCCAGTCAACGGCTTGCCAGCATTCGCCCGCAAGCAGGCGTTGATTCAACTTCTCAGCGTTGCCGCTGAGAATGACCATTGCACCTGAGTCTTCCAACATGGATTCCAGGCGAGGCAGGTCGCGTTGAGAGCGGGGGGCCCCAGCCGGAACGGCGATTACGCCGGCGTACAGGCATCCCATAAACCCCTCGACGTATTCCAGGCCAGGACCGTACAGCAGGAGAGCGCGCTCGCTTGTCAGACCAGCGGAAATCAGGGTCGCCGCGATGGCACGTGCCCTCCGGTCAAGCTCTCCGCAAGTAACTGTGGCCTCTAAGGATTCGCCGTCGGCCAACCAGCTATACAGTTCGGCATGGCCTTCCGTTTGTGCCCGGAATCTTAAAAAATCAACCAGGGTTGCGCTTCCCCCGGAGTCGGCGCGGCATACTTCAAATTTGTTTTCGAGAGTTTGCATGTGATTTTCTTTATCTGGATCGAAAAGATCGGGTCCATCTGAATCAAATCTGAGGCCCGCTTTATGTTTTGCGGTACGCCATATCTTCCAGGCGCGCGGAGAATTGGAGCAGGTGATTTAAAGGGATATGGGTTGGAGTTGCTGTTGGATGATTTCGCTGGCTGCTTCCAGGCGCTATGCCGTTTGGCTGTTCATCCATTTCCGCAGCGAGAGCGGTCTCATGTCTGTCCAAACGTCTTTAATGTAGTCAAGGCATTCTTGCTTGGTGCCGTTTTTGCCGGCGTCGCGCCATCCCGGCGCGTTCGCACGTTCAGCAAACCAGATTGAATATTGCTCTTCATCGTTTAAGACCACTTTGTATCTGATGGTGTCTTCTGTCTCGTGTGGCATAGATAATTCATTCCTCACTTTTCTAAAAGATGTTTTCAGCGGGGTAAAAGATAAAACGCTTTTGGGCAAGCTCGCGCCATTCTCAGTCCCATCGGCTTTTTTCTCAAAATTCAACCCGAGAAAAAAAGCGCCTGCGACTAATTGTTGCCGATCGCAGTTAAAGCTTGCGGTCGGGGTTAAAGTTTTTCAGTAAGGTTGGCTTTAGGAGCTATTACTTTCACAGCTCGCAGGGATTCACAATGCAGCGGATTTTTAGGCCGCCAAGGCGTGAGGCGGTTGTGATTTGACCAGACTCACGGCAGCGCCTTCAATCTCTATGGATAGTGCCTGTTGAATGAGATCGACCGAAATCAGCAATTCGGCGCGGTTCGTATATTGCAAAAGAGTACCTTCAATCCCCGCCAGGGGACCCTCTTCGATTTTTACTTTCGATCCCAGAGGAAAAGCTGGAACAAAGGGCCGCGGCCTGACGTTTTTCGCCAAGCGGGTCACTTTCTGGATAGCCTCGATCTCTTCGTTCGAGATTGGAATAGGTCCCTGACGCGATCCAACGATGCGCAGAACTCCCGCCGTGGTGATCACCGGCAGTTTTTTCTTTGCGCACATCTTGCAGAATATGTAGCTGGTAAATAACGGCAGCGTCACGCTTTTTTGGCGGTCAGACCATTGCCGCTGGCTCAGATAGGACGGTACAAATTCTTCAAAGCCTTTGCTTCTCAGCATTTCTGCGGTTTTAAACTCGTGCCGTGGCCTCACTTGCACAGCAAACCAGGCATGATCGGTCTCTTGTCTTTCCATTATCCCTCGTTAGTGTCTCAGTTTGTTTATCCTGCGGTTATTGCCGCATCAACTGATATGCCCATCATGGACCCTCAAGTGGACGGCGTGAAGTAACAAGGGGTGAACCCAAGGTTAAACTATGGTGAAACGTGGGTAGGCCAAAGGGCATGAAATAAAGAGTTAGGCCAGCCCACATGGAACGCCGGTCTCTCATCTAAATAAGCTATTATCATTAAAAAGCGCTTAAATCCGGCAATTAGAATGAGAAGCGCTTCAACAATTCAGATAGATCAGCGCCCAATGCCGTTAAATCAACTCTCGTTCCATGTACACCGTGCCGACTTTTGATTTAACGAGCCCAACACGGGCTTTTCCCCGAGATTAAGAACGGGCTTTTTCAACGATCATAGCCAGAAATAGGAGGACGCATGCCTATCAGCCGGACAAATACGAAAGACCACCGGCTAGGGGTCGTATCGGCGGAAAAAGGTTTCCCTCATAAGAAAACCACTGTCATTCCTTTTGATAGCTCACGCGATCCGGTGTGGGAGTGTTTGCGGAGAATATTCGCCAGCAAGCAGTTTTCCGGATCGGAATCCCTCAAAAAGCTTTTGAAATATCTCGTAACCAAGGTGCTGCACTCAGAGCTGGACCAGATCAAAGAATATTCCCTGGGCGTTGAAGTTTTTCATCGTAAGGAGTCGTTTGATCCACGCATTGATACCATAGTTCGAGTCCAGGTACGTCGCCTTCGGTTGAAATTGAAGGAATACTACAGCTCTGAAGGCCGCTATGAAACCATGCGCATTGATATTCCCAAGGGCTGCTATATCCCGGCGATCTACTACTATAGCGGTATTGATCTGTCCTGTAAGGCCGGCTCTCACCGCTGTCGGGTTGCGGTATTGCCGTTTCGGGATTTAATCGTGGACATAGCCAGCGACCAGTTTATTGACTCTCTTACCGAGGGCCTGATCGCCGAACTGGCAAGCTCGAATATGCTGGATGTAATCGCCAGCACCTCTGTTTTTATGTTCAAGAAAAGACATGAGGATATACGTCATATTGGAAAATACTTGAACGTAGATGCAATTCTAGAAGGCAGCGTGCAAAGATCCAAGGAAGTTCTCAGGATGAATACCCGGCTGGTCAATGCCACGACAGGCCTTGCAATTTGGGGAACAGCCCTGGATCTTGACGTCAACCTGGACAAGATGGCCAAACAAAGAGAAGTCATGGACGCTATTGTGCCGCATGTAGTCGCCCTTCTGGGCGACTGGGAGAAAACCTTGAATCTACCCGAGCCTTAGTGCTTCAACGGGATTGATCTTCACCGCGCGTCTGGCCGGGATATAACCCGCAAACATTGCCAGAAGGGCCAACCCAGCCGCAACCAGGAGAAAAGCGATAGCGTCCGCCGCCTGAAGGCCGTACAGGACATTCGTCATGAAACGCAATAGCCCCACCGACAGAACCAGACCTATGGCGATGCCGGCAAGGGCTAGCCGTAGCGATTGAAGGAGCACGAGACGGAGTATATCTCCGCGTTGCGCTCCCAAGGCCATACGCACTCCAATATCATGGGAGCGCTGGGCAACCGAGTAGGCCATCACGCCGTAAATTCCCGTGCTGGCGAGCGCCAGTGCGAGGATGGCAAAAGCGGCGAGGAGCATCATCCTCCATCGTTGCGACGATAATGAGGCTGCCACCACCTCGCGCATCGGTAACACCTTGTACACCGGCTGGTCTTTATCCACCGAATGAAGCGCGCCTTCAACTTCTGAAGCCACGCTCACCGGATCGTTTGTAGTGCGAACGGCGACTGCCAGGGATTGCCAGGGATCCTGAGCATATGCAGCGTAAACCGTAGGGAGAGGTGGTTGGTCGAGATGGTGTTGCTGGACATCGCCGGTCAATCCGATGACCTGGCACCAGTCTTTGCAAGCGCCGATTTTGACAAATTTTCCCAGCGGGTCCTCACCCGGCCAGAAATGATTCGCCATAGTCTTGCTGACGATTACCGCAGGTGGCGCCTTTGCGTCATCTCGTTCCGAGAACGCCCGCCCTGCAATTAAGGGTATTCCCATGGTCCGGAAATAATCGGGACTGATAACCAGATAGTCCGGAGAAATTTCGCTGGAAGGCGAAGCCGTGCGGCCCTGGATTTCAATGCTGCGAGTCACTCCCCCTGGGTTCAGAGGCAATCGGGAAACCACTGCTGCCGACCCCACACCGGGCAGTGTGCTTACCTTGGACAGCATCTGGTTGACAAAATTCGCGCGATCATCAGGGTTGGCGTACCGGGATTGCGGAAGCGAGATTTGCATAGTCAAGACTTTGTCCGGATTAAAGCCCTCGGGCACTTCCAGCAGGCGGTTAAAGCTGCGCATGAGCAAACCGGCCCCTATCAGCATCACGGAAGCCAGAGCAATTTCAGAGACTACCAAAAGGCCCCGCGTACGGTAACCCTGAACATCTCCCGATGCGCTGCGTCCCCCGGCTTTCATTACGCTGTTGAGGTCTGGTTTTGTGAGTTGCATAGCGGGAAGAAGCCCGAAGATGATCCCAGCGCCAATTGACACGGCGGCCGTGAAGATTAAGACGGGAATGGAAAGTTGCAATCCTGTACCCATCACCATGTCTGAAGGTATCAGTGACCGGAACAGCTTGAGCGCGGACAGGGCAAGCAAAATTCCCAATCCGCCTCCTAAAGCTCCCAACATCAGGCTCTCCGTGAGAAGCTGGTGCATCAGACGAGTTCTCCGCGCTCCCAAAGCCCCGCGGAGCGCAATTTCCACCTGATGGGTCGTCCCGCGGGCAAGCAACAAATTGGCCACATTCGCACAGGCGATAAATAAGAGGAGAGTAACGGCGCCCAGCAAGATAAGCAAAGTGGTTCTGGTCTTGCCCACCAGGTCATCATGCAAGTCAACAATAACAGCGCCCGTTTCTTCGTCCAGACCATACTGCTGTTTTAATCGGTGCATGATCGTGGCGGCTTCGGCATTCGCCTGCTTAAGATCAACCCCGGCGCGTAGCCGCCCGATGGTCTCAAAGTAGTGCGAGTCGCGAACCGTTGACTGATCAACCTGAGGCTTCAGAGGGTGCTCCGGGACCGCATATCGAGCCGATTCCCACACGTCTGATCCAGCGGGAAATTGGAACCCCTTGCGCATAACTCCAACAATTGTGCGCTGCTCGCCATCCAGAGTGATTGATTGCCCGATAACATCATGGCTACCTCCCCAACGCCGCTGCCAAAGGCTATAGCTCACAACCGCCACCGGCGGACTTCCCGGTTTATCCTGTTCCGGCAGCAAGGTTCGCCCGAGCTCCGGCTGCACGCCCAGCACGGCAAAAAAATCCGGTGTGGCTACAATACCGGCTACTCTTTCCGGCCGGTCCCGTCCCGTAATGTTGAAATTGCCTTCACGATAAGCAGCTATGTGCTCAAAGGTCTTCGATTGGCTGCGAAAGTCGAGAAAATCCGCTGGGGCAACGGGAATGTTTTCTCCATGCTCCAAGCGCTCATAAAGCGCGGTTAGCCGATCAGGATTAGGAAACGGCAGCGGCTTCAATAACACAGCGTCGATAACGCTGAAGATCGCGGTGTTTGCCCCTATACCCAACGCGAGGGTAATTACAGCGGTCGCGGTGAAGACGGGATTTCGGAGAAATGTGCGCAATCCATAGCGCATGTCTTGAAGTAAGTTACTCCACTCAACATTGACGCCCGCATAATTTGATTGTTGTTTATCGTTGACGCTTTGGGAAGTATTTCTTTCTGAACTTGGCATGCTCTATAGACAGATTCCATCAAAATACTAAAAGTTGTCTTCTGGAGGTGAAACCTGAGTAGTAGCTCAAGCCTTAATAAAGAAGGGTAAACTGCAGATTTAAAGCTGTTTTAGCCTATGTGCGAGTATCCGAAATTCCAGCATTTTGGAAGACGAAAAATTGCGGTTGCGGGAGCTTGTAAAGGAGGTTTTGTCCAGTGGATGAAAAGCCCAGACAGCCTCTGCCTGAATCGCGCACGCGAACTACATGATCATGCTCCGTTGAAGATGAGGCGACTCATTGGCGACTCATTGATGAAATTGTCGAACGCGCCCGCGAGCTGAGCTGAAGAGAGCCTCGGGATTTCCTGGGAAACCCGCATTCATTATCACCTTTGACGAGAGCGGCGGATATTTTGACTCCGGGTTTATGCAACCCATCGATTTCTTCGGCGATGGACCCGCGCGCGCAATTTCATGCTGGCGTCCTAGGATCAGCTGCTGTCAATAAGATTATGCTGGTGGAGTTAA
>JASLFF010000175.1 GCA_030150795.1 Terriglobales bacterium
TTGCTTTGGACCAGGACGCAGGAGGCTCTCGAACAGAGCGCTGCTACTTTCAAAAACATCACCAATGATAATCAATCCTTCGCTCCTGGATGGGCCAGCTTGGCGGATTCCTATAATCTCCTAGCGCTACGTGGGTATAAGCCAGCGAAAGAGATGTATCCCCAGGCCAAGGAGGCCGCGGAAAGAGCTATCAAACTTGATCCCAGCCTGGCTAATGCACACGCTGCGCTGGCTTTGACTTATCTCTACTATGACTTCGACTGGAATGAAGCAGAAAAAGAACTTCGGCGGGCATTGGAATTGAATCCCAGTTACGCAGAAGCTCACCAGTGGTATGGCCTGTTGCTGTCTGCGCTCAAACGACCCAATGAAGCGCTTCCCCAACTGCAGCTTGCCATAGAACTGGAGCCCCTTTCCCCGACGGTTAATACTGCCCTGGGAGCCGTATATTACCTCGACGGCAAGTATGACCAAGCAATCAACATCTACCAGGATATCCTACGGAAAGCCAAGACCGACAAAAGCTATTCGAATAAAAAGTATGATGGAACCAAAGAAAACCTTGTTGCTGCATATCTGCAAACAAACCGGTGTGAGGAAGCTGATAAGCTTCTCCGGGAGCTACCCGATGCCAAAGGGGACCTCGCTTATGAGTATGCGGTATGCGGTATGCAAGGCAAGGCCCGCGCTCTTATTCCAGAATTAAAGGATCCTTTTGACCAGGCCAGCGTGTACGCGGCTCTGGGTGACAACAAAGCTGCCTTCAATTCCTTAAATGCCGCATACGAGAACCGGACATACCACCTTTTTCAACTGGCGGTGGATCCTGAATTTAAGTCTTTACAATCTGATTCCGAATTTCAAGAACAACTTAGACGTATCAAATATCCGATGTAAAGTGTTTGAGGAAAAATTTCAGTTTTTATCGCGGCAGTTCAGTACCGATTAGGCAAGACTTAATTTGTGGATTTCTTGAAAAATTCCATTTTTTGCTCTAAAAAAATGCTTTTAGCAGGCATGGCTGTACGGATTAAACCGTCTTCTCTATCTTACTTGAGACACTCAGAATCGGGCTTGCGCGATTGATCTTCTTTCCCTAACATGTTATA
The DNA here is from genome assembly GCA_030150795.1 of Terriglobales bacterium. The sequence continues at coordinate 1,110 of JASLFF010000175.1, forward strand.
AAAGCGAGTTTTACTGGGACTGGTCCAGTAGGCGGAAGCAGGGGCTTCTGCAAGGGCCAGCCAATGGTTCCAACGCGGCCAAGCCTCAAACCACTAGTTCTTGATGTGGAAGCGCGATTCGGGAATTGCCGGTAAAACGTGGTTAATCGATAAAAGTCCACATTAGATTCTTTGGAGGATTTACATATGCACACCTGGCTCGCAACGGGCCTGATGGGCCGCGTAATCCGCTCGCGCCGGACCCTGGCGCTGGTGGCCGTGTTGGCCGTTCTAGCATTCGCCCTTCCCGCGGCATTTGCCCAGCAAGGGCAGGCCGCGCCACCAACTTCGCAGGTTGCCGCTGCCGTGAACCCGCCGACTGGCGCAGCAACCCAAGAAACCGCTCCTGCCACGCCAGCGTCAGAATCCGGCGGTGAGGCCAATTTGAAGCTGCCGGACCTGAGCCAGGTTTCGTTCCTGAACGGCATCAACGGCTCCAAGCTGCTCACCATCGGACTGATCTTCTGCGCGCTTGGCCTGCTTTTTGGCTTGATGATCTACGTGCAGCTCAAGAACCTGCCAGTCCATCGCTCGATGCGTGAAATTTCCGAGCTGATCTATGAAACCTGCAAAACCTATTTGATCACGCAGGGCAAGTTCATTTTGATCCTGGAAGCGTTCATCGCCGTAGTCATCGTGCTGTATTTCGGCATCCTTCACCACGAATACGGCGCGGCCAAGGTAATCATCATTCTGGCATTCAGCTTGGTGGGCATCATCGGCAGCTACGGCGTAGCATGGTTCGGCATCCGGGTGAACACGTTTGCCAACTCGCGGACGGCATTTGCCGGGCTGCGCGGCAAGCCCTATCCGATTTATGCGATCCCGCTCAAGGCCGGCATGAGCATTGGCATGATGCTGATCAGCGTTGAATTGCTGATCATGCTCTGCATTCTGCTTTTTATTCCGGGTAGCCTTGCAGGGGCCTGCTTCATCGGCTTCGCGATCGGCGAGTCCCTGGGCGCAGCAGCGCTGCGTATCGCGGGCGGCATCTTCACCAAGATTGCCGACATCGGATCTGACTTGATGAAAATCGTCTTCAAGATCAAAGAAGACGATGCCCGTAACCCCGGCGTGATCGCAGACTGCACCGGCGACAACGCGGGCGACTCGGTTGGCCCAAGCGCTGACGGATTTGAAACCTACGGCGTGACTGGTGTGGCGCTCATCGCTTTCATTCTGGCGGCGGTACACGATCCTGTAGTCCAGGTGCAATTGCTGGTTTGGATCTTTGTCATGCGCATCATGATGCTGGTGTCCAGCGCGGGTTCGTATTTCATCAATGAGGCCGTGGCCAAGGCTCGCTACGGGAACTCGGACCACATGAACTTTGAAACGCCGCTGACGTCACTGGTGTGGCTCACGTCTATCGTTTCCATCGTTCTTACTTTCGTCGTATCCAAGATGATGATCCCCACGCTGGGCGGCGATGCTACGTTGTGGTGGAAGCTGGCCTCAATCATCTCGTGCGGCACGCTGGCCGGGGCCATCATTCCTGAACTGGTCAAGGTATTCACCTTGATGAGTTCCAGCCACGTGAAAGAAATCGTGACGTCCTCAGAAGAAGGCGGCCCGTCACTCAACATCCTCTCCGGCCTGGTGGCCGGCAACTTCTCCGGGTACTGGCTGGGCCTGAGCATGGTCATCCTGATGGCCGTCGCGTTCTACGTCAGCACCATGGGCCTGGGCGCCACTATGCTTGCGCCCGCGGTCTTCGCATTCGGCCTGGTGGCCTTCGGCTTCCTCGGCATGGGTCCAGTGACGATTGCCGTGGATTCCTACGGCCCGGTCACGGACAATGCGCAATCGGTGTACGAACTCTCATTGATTGAGCAAGTGCCCAACATTGCGTCAGAGCTGAAAAAAGACTTCAGTTTTGACGTGAAGTTTGACCGCGCCAAGGATCTGTTGGAAGAAAATGACGGCGCTGGCAATACGTTCAAAGCCACAGCCAAGCCGGTCCTGATCGGCACTGCGGTGGTGGGCGCGACGACGATGATTTTCTCCATCATGATGAGCCTGACCAACGGATTGAAAGAGAACACGGACAAGCTCTCGCTACTGCACGCTCCGTTTGTTCTTGGTCTGATCACCGGCGGCGCCATCATCTACTGGTTCACTGGCGCCTCCATCCAGGCGGTCACGACTGGGGCTTACCGCGCGGTTGAGTTCATCAAACGCAACATCAAACTGGAAGGCGCGACGAAAGCCTCAGTGGAAGACAGCAAGAAAGTGGTTGAGATCTGCACCAAGTACGCGCAGAAAGGAATGTTCAATATCTTCTTGACGGTTTTCTTTGCCACGCTGGCCTTCGCTTTCGCTGAACCCTACTTCTTTATCGGCTATTTGATCTCCATTGCCATCTTCGGCTTGTACCAGGCCATCTTCATGGCCAATGCCGGCGGCGCATGGGACAACGCCAAGAAAGTGGTGGAAGTGGTGCTGAAGCAGAAGGGCACGCCGCTGCACGACGCAACCGTGGTCGGCGATACGGTGGGCGATCCGTTCAAGGACACATCTTCGGTGGCCATGAACCCAATCATCAAGTTCACCACACTTTTCGGACTCCTTGCGGTATCCCTGGCGGTAAAGATGAGCAAGGAAGGCGGCCCAACCACAATTCTTGCGGTCGTGTTCTTCCTGGTGTCTGTGTTCTTTGTGTGGCGTTCGTTCTACGGAATGCGGATTGGCACGGAGAAAGACGCTCAGGCTGCCAAGGCCAAGAGCGCATCCTAACGCGTTTTACACATAACAAGCCCGCCGGCAAATCGGCGGGCTTTTTTATTGCGCGCTATTCAATATCAATGCGGATAGGCCGGAACCGGCGTGGGTATTTCCTGCTTTACCGGCGGTCCCACGGATTCCTTCATCTTCTCTTTTACTTTTTTCGCCAGCTTTTCCACTTCCTCGGCTTTATGGATCACGTCGAGCGACAACAGATTTTCGTTCGTTTTGTCGACTGCGGCTTTCAGCTCAGTGGCAAGTTGAAACAACTTATCGGTCTCGTCGCGAATGTCCTGCTGCCTTTTTTTGTTGGCTTCGCGCGCCATGCGTTCCTGCATTTCTTTTTGCGACGGGTCCTGCCGAGTTTCAACCTGCGGACCGGCGGGCGAAGGTGTCGCGGCTAAAAGTGTGCCGCACATGACCAGGCCAAAACTGGCAGCTATGATTGTTTTTCCAAACACAAAAATGACCTCTTCCAGGAGTTTTTAGGACTTAGCCGCGATTATAGAAGCTATCTCCCAGGCATCGCGCTCCCGTGGAATGCAGATAGTCAATGAGCACCAACCTTGAGCATCCTCTCATTCAGGCGATTGCGAACTCTTCTGGCCAGCTTCTCCACTTCTTTGGCCTTCTGCACGGCTTCCGGCGGCAGCCCTGGTCCGTCAGCGGCTTCAGCATATTGCTTCAATTCGGCTGCCAGGGAAACCATCTTCTGTGTGTCCGCGGTATTTTCCAGTTGCATCCGTTCGTTTGCTTCTTTTTGGCACAGCAGTTCGAGCCGTTGCTCCACGCCAGGGTTAATGTTCGGAATATTGATCTGGTTGACAGGCACCGCACCAGAGCCGCCGGCTTCCATCGCGGTCAGGGAAAAACAAAGACACAGGCATACCAGTACAGGTCTAACCCGCATAATGCCCCCACGCAAAAAACAGTGGCGGCATTATAGGCCAGATTTCCCTCGGCTATAATCCAGAATTAATCGAATGGAAGAAAAATTCAGTAATATCTGGCACGAGTGGCACAACTATCTGGTTGCATGGACGCGCGATCGCGCTCCCAAGCTGCTGGTGATCCTGGTAATGGCGTTTATTTTTGTGCGCCTGCTGGGATTAATCACTCGCAAGCTGGTGGCGCTCGCTGAGAAAAGCTCTCATGGGCCAGTCCGGGCACAGCAGGTTCGCACTATCACCGGAGTGGTCCGCAGCGTAGGCGTCTTTTTGATTGTGTTCTTCACGGGCATGACCGCGCTGAAAGACGCTTTCAACATCAATATTGAGCCTCTACTGGCCAGTGCTGGCATTGTCGGCTTGGCCATCGGTTTTGGCGCGCAGACGCTGGTCAAAGATGTGATCAACGGATTCTTCATCTTGATTGAAGACCAGTTTGAGGTTGGAGACACCATCCGCGCAGCGGGCGTGACCGGAGCGGTGGAAGAAATCACCATGCGCCGCACAACGATGCGCGACAGCGACGGAACCCTGCACATCGTGCCTAACAGCGCGATTCAAATTGTCAGCAACATGACGCGTGATTGGTCTCAGGTGACGCTGCACGTGGCAGCCGACTACAGCGAAAATAGCGATCGAATAGTGGAACTGCTGCAGGATTTGGCAAAAGATTTTTATAACGATCCGGCCTTCAAGGATGACGTGGTGGCAGAGCCACAAGTCCCGGGCATTGAGCGAGTACGGGGCAATGAAGTGGATTATCTGATGCTGGTCAAAGTACGTCCGGGCAAGCAATACAACGTGGCGCGGGAGCTGCGCCGCAGGATCAAAGTGTGCTTTGAAAAAAACAACATCAAGGCCGGCGCACCCGCACAGGTTTACATTGGGCAAATGCCGGCGAGTGACAAGAAATAGACAGGGGAAGACATGGATCTTGGACTGAAAGGCCGAGGCGTAATCGTAGCCGCATCAAGCCAGGGAATCGGGCTGGCGACTGCGGAAGCATTCGCTCGCGAAGGCGCTCAGGTGGCAATGTGCGCTCGCACGGAAAAGAACCTCGTCGAGGCCGCTGATAAACTGCGCAGCCAGACCGGCGCGGAAGTTTATGCTGAAGCTCTTGACGTCACCGACGCCAACGCCATCCAGCGCTTCACCGAGCAGGTGGCAAAGCGGTTCGGACGGATCGATGTATGCGTAGCCAACGCTGGAGGCCCTCCGGCCAAAAATTTCCTTTCGATTTCTGCCGACGAATGGCATAAAGCCGTTGACCTTAACCTTATGAGTACAGTGCATCTGGCCAAGGCGGTAATTCCCTACATGCAACGCCATCGCTGGGGCCGAATCATTACCATCACCTCGATTTCCGTAAAACAGCCCATCGCCGATCTGGTGCTTTCGAATTCGGTCCGCGCGGCGGTTGTTGGACTGGTTAAGAGCCTCTCGAATGAGTTCGGCAAAGACGGGATACTGGTCAATAACGTCGTGCCAGGGTACACGGCGACGGAGCGGCTGCAGGAGCTGGCGCAGGTCCGCGCCCTTGCCGCAGGCAGGTCACCCCAGGAGATATGCGATGCATGGGCCTCTGAAACGCCAGTAAGACGCCTGGGCAATCCCAAAGAAATCGCAGACGTTATCCTGTGGCTGGCCTCGGAACGAGCCTCCTATGTAACCGGGCAGACCATTCTGGCCGACGGTGGCATCTACCGGGGACTGTAGCGACTCTGCTGTTCCCAAAACAGAACTGCGGCTACCCAAAATCGGCTGGGAAGTGCTCATCCTGACATCTGAGAACCTGTGGAAAAGCATCTTATCTCCAGAATGGCCATCTCATTTGTTACTGTGGTCGCGGTTATCGCGCTGTTTGTCACGTGGTACGCAGTCTCACTGCGCCGCAAGCGTGAGAAGGCCCGGGAAATCCTGCGCTGGATTCAGGCATCGTTGGCTGGGCGAGGCCATGTGGTGGGCATTTCATGGACGGCGGCATCGCGTTTTCGTGTTCCCTTGCGGCTCACATGCGGCGTCTTTCAGCGCGCGTGGGTGCTGGTGGAAATGCGAACGCAGGAAACTCCCGTGCAATGGCTGGTCCACAAAATCAGCAGCCCGCGCGAGGTGCTGACTTTCCAGGCTGACCTTGATTGTCCTCCCACCTTTTCTCTGGAGATGCAGAATTTTCGCTGGTTTGCACGCAGCAGCCGCAAAGCGGAAATTGAGCGGCCAGGATGGCAGTTTGAGCGCTTACCAGCGGTAATGATTACCACAAAACCGGAAAGCCAAAGAGAAATTGCCAGTACCATGACGTCGCTCAGCCGCGGCGATAACGGTGAGTTCCTTGAAGTAAGATTCCAGCGCAGCTCGCCTCATTTTTCCGCCTCACTTCCTTTAGACGCGTTGGCCCCGGGTGCTCCGGCTCGGACCTATATCCTGGACGCGATGAGAGAGATGGCCGGCAGCGCGGCATTTTCTTAGAAAACCACTTGAGATCCGTCGCCAGCGCTCCTGAACTGGAAGCCCCAAAGCAACTAGTGTGGTGTCTCAGAAATAGCTTCACAACACCATGAAGTTATATTCAAGCAGAGTGTTTATCTCTGCCTTCCTGAGCGCAGCGCCAACACGCCTTTTCCAAATCCAGACCCTCGAGCGCGAAGTCGAAGGACCCCGAGGATTTTTCTTCTATTCATGCTGCATCAGGGAGTTCTCACCATCTCGCCTGCTCTTAGGCACGATCCATCATCATGGTTTTCTTAAGCTGAGCCTTTGCACTACTGTAAAGCTATTTCTGAAACACCACACTAGTACCGTGACCGCGTGATTTTGTAGCCGAACTTGTGCCGGGCCTTGTTCCGAGTAAAGGCCCATTGGATGGTAACTTGATCACGGTTCACGCGGCGGTTCCAGGCTCGAGCTTCTTTCCGCAGGGTCTCTCGATCTCCCATCCGCCGTTGGCCCAAGCATTGCCGGGAAAACAGGCTGATGGCGATCTCAGCTTGATTCAACCAACTGCCGTGCTTGGGCGTGTAATGTACGGTGAACCGAGCCCACAGCCGTCCGCCTTCTTTTTCGCCAAAACGATCGACCAGGGCTTTACGGGTGTGGGAGTTCAAGTTATCCATCACCAAGTGGATGGTGCGGGTCTTAGGGTAGCGCCAAGCTATGCGGCGAAGGTACTCAGCAAATCGCGGAGAGGAACGGTTGACCGTGACCTGGGTAAAATGCCGCCCCGCCTTTGGCTCTACTCCGCAAAATACGTTAGCCGTTCCGCGACGCTCATACTCGCTATCCCGACGGGCCACCCGTCCCGGCTTGATCGCCACGGGAGGCCGAACTTCTTGGTGCAAGACCACCGGTTTTTCGTCCACACATACTACCGGTTCTTTCTCCGAGAGCGGTTTTTCGTACACCGCCAGCACTTCTTCCATGCGCGCTATATACTCCTCATCCAGGGTCGCCACGCACCACATTTTTTTCCCGCCACGGCTTCAGATCGTGGGTTTCCAGCAAGACCCGGATGGTCTCCCGGCCCACGCGGGGCACCAACTTGCGCTTCACTACCTCCTCCACCAGCAAGCGCACCGTCCAACGCGCCCGACCTTGCGGTGGCTTACTGCAGGCTAACGCAATGATGCGCTGCCTCTGCTGGGCATCCAGCAATCGCGGGTTTCCCGGCCGGGCCC
>JASLFF010000199.1 GCA_030150795.1 Terriglobales bacterium
CGTTACGGTAGATGTGAGACACGCGGGAACATATACTGCCGATTTCCTTTACACATCGAATCGCGGCGGCACAATATCAGTGGATGTGAATGGAAAGGACGCAACCGGACCTCTGCAGATCACCACAACAAATGACCCTGCAGACCCCTTTGCTTGGCGTCAGTGGCACCATTGGAATCTGGCTTCGCAGCTTTTCAAAGTCCGTCTGAACAAAGGGAAAAATGTTCTCTCCGTACACATACTGACGAACGGAAACATGAATCTGGCTTATTTCGACTTCAAACCGGTCCGCAGGTGAAATGGAAGCTGTTCGACGGGGTCGCCTCTCATCCACGAACTTCTGTAGTTGCGGACCGAAATCGCGTTTGCTGCACCTTTCCTTGAATACGTGCATCTAGACAGCGGGCCGATTCCCTTTTCCCGCGATCTGATGGCGACAGGAGACAAATCATGTCCTACAGCATAGCGACCTTGCTGCTTCGTAATCTGAGCGACGTCTTTGGCGAAAATGACCCCGTGCGTCGTCGCGCGGCAATCGACGACATCTGGAATGAAGATGGTGTGTTCTACGACCCCAACGGAGGCATCTACCGAGGCCGTGACGAGATTGATCGTATTGCTGGTGTGATAAAAGCAACACACCTAGATTTCAAATACCAGCCTCTCTCCCCTCCCGAGGAATTAAGTGATGCCGGACGAGTTCGATGGGTATCCGGCACTCCCGGCAAACCTCCAGCTTACGCGGGAACGGATTTTGTCGTTGCCCGCAACGGTCGCATTGCTGCGATCTATATGTTTTTCGACAGCCTGCCCTGAACTGGGCTCTGCTGCCCACGATTACACGAATCACGAATGTTGTCGGCGAACCCGGGCTGTGCGTCAGTTGGCCGAAAAATCACCATATTACTCATTGAGCAGGTTTATGAACCCTAACGCTTGTTCTCGACGGCGATCCCGGTTCAGGGCTGCAGCGGCCTCACTATTTCGCTTGACTTTCGTGGCGGCCTGTGCTAACTTAACTCATTTGATTGCAGTGGTTTAGGCTGATCTGTGGTGCTGATCTCGCTTTCTGGGATGCCCCTGGGATGATGTGCGGTAAGTGCTTTGGAATCCTAGTCGAAGGGAGAGGGGGAGGAGTAGATCGCCGACATCGCCGGAATCGCCGAGATCGGAAAGGCAGGACATGCAGGGATAAACTTTGTGTCTCACCTCAGGGGTGCACCTCAAACCCTACGCCAATCTGGGATGAGCTGGGATGCAGTGGGATGAGGCGGGAGGGGGGTAGGCACAGATCGCCAGAATTGCCAAAAACCGACAACGAGAACCGAACCTCGCCGCAGATTAACGCAGATATACGCAGATCAGGAATGGAATCGACAGGACTAATGAGAGATAGAGGGTAAGGCCGAATCGTAACCCTTACAATAAATAGTAGCGGGAACCCTGAGGGGTCTCGACCAGAAGAAGATGAAATCATTTCTAGAGGCAGTTCGCGAGCGCGTTGTTATCTATGACGGCGCCATGGGCACGGAGATACAGGAGCGCCATCCGTCCATGGATGACTTCTGGGGCAAAGAGAATTGCTCTGAAGTGCTGGTGCTGAGCCGGCCCGACATTATCAAGGACATTCACGCGGCATATTTCAAGGCCGGGGCAGACGTGGTTGAGACCAACACGTTTGGCGGCACACGCATTGTGCTGGGCGAGTTTGACCTGGCCGACAAAGTCCATGAGATTAACAAGCGCGCGGCTGAGCTGGCGCGTGAAGTAGCGCATGATTTTTCTGGGAATGGCAAACCGCGTTACGTGGCAGGTTCGATTGGGCCGGGCACGAAGCTGCCGTCACTGGGGCAGATCAGCTATGACGATATGTTCAACGCCTATCTGGAGCAATCACTCGGGCTGATTGATGGCGGCGTTGATATTCTGCTGATTGAAACCTGCCAGGACATTCTGCAGACCAAAGTTTCAGTGGCTGCGGCGTTTGAGGCCATGAAGCAGCGCGGCAAACGCATCCCTGTGCAGGCGCAGGTGACATTGCAGGAATCCGGCACGATGCTGCTGGGCACGGAGATTGGCGCGGCAGAGACGGCGCTGGAGCCCTTTGATTGCGAGATCATCGGTTTGAACTGCGCAACCGGTCCCAAAGAAATGAACGATGCGGTGCGCTATCTGGCGCACAACGCGCCGAAGGAAATCTCAATCCTGCCGAACGCCGGCCTGCCGGAGAACGTAGGAGGCGTGGCGCACTATCGGCTGACGCCGCAATCGCTGGCAGAATGGCACAAGAAGTTCATTACGGAATACGGCGTGAGGATCGTGGGCGGATGCTGCGGCACCAATCCGCAGCACATCAAGGCCGTGGCTGATCTCTGCGCGAACCTGGAGCCGGCAAAACGAGAGGTTCAGGTCACGCCATCCGCTTCAAGCGCGTACAGCACGATGCCGCTTGATCTTGATCCCAAGCCGCTGATTGTGGCGGAAGAGATGAACACCACCACGCGGGTGGAAGCCTTCAAGAACATGGTCCGCGAAGGCAAGTATGACGACATTCTGGCGCTGGCCAAAAAGCTGGTGACGGAAGGCTCACACATGCTGGACCTGTGCACGGCGATTGTGGGCGAGGACGAAAAGGGCTACATGAGCTCGATCCTTGAAAAGGTGGCGACGCGCGTGCCCGCGCCGGTGCTGGTGGATTCCACCGAAGCCGACGTGATTGAAGAAGCGCTGAAGCGCATTCCCGGCAAGGCCATTATCAATTCCATCAATCTGGAAGATGGCGAGAAGCGCACGGCCAAGGTCCTGCCGATGGCCAAGAAGTACGGCGCGGCGGTGATCGCGCTGACGATTGATGAAGACGGCATGGCGCTGACAGCGGAGAAGAAAGTCGCCGTCGCCAAAAGGATTTTCAAGCTGGCTACGGAGAAGTATGGCATTCGTCCGATCGACCTGATCTTTGATGCGCTGACGCTGCCAATCTCAACCGGACAGGACGACTATCGCACGGCGGGCATGGAGACGCTGAACGCGATCAAAGGCATTAAGCAAGAGCTGCCGGACGTAAAGACGATTCTGGGCGTGAGCAATATTTCGTTTGGGCTGAACACGTACGCGCGGCGCGTGCTGAACAGCGTATTCATGAAAGAAGCCGTGGATTACGGACTGGATATGGCGATTGTGAACTACGCCAAAATCTATCCTCTATATAAGATTCCGCAGATTGAAGTGGACCTGGCGCGGAAGCTGATTTATTACGACAAGTCAGCGGGCGATCCGCTGCAGATTTACATGCAGCATTTCACCGGGCTGGACAAACAGCCACAGGTGGAAGCCGCGCCGCTGGAGACGCTTTCAGTTGAGGACAAGCTGAAGCGCTGCATCATCAATGGCGAAAAGGCGCTGGGAGATGGCGCGCAGAAGCAGACGC
>JASLFF010000214.1 GCA_030150795.1 Terriglobales bacterium
TCCATCCGTTGTAGGTTTAGGACAAATTGTCCCTAACGATACCGCTCTCCTGGGCCGAGCACACGACCCATTTCCCTCTTTGATGATCGAGAGGCGAAGGGAAGTAGGCAGATTTAGCATGTAGGCAGATTTAGCATACAGCTATCGGGCCCGCGTCCACATCACCGAGTCCAGCCGCTTGCAGTAAGTTTAAGTTTGGTGCAGAAAATCCACAGGTTCTCCACATCCCGAGGCAGCAATTTTCCACCAAAGACCAAAATGGAAAGATTAGAATGGCAGCCGCAGAGCAGAAACGCGAAGTAGAGACGGCAGAGCCACTTTTAGCGGGATTTGCTGTATCCTGCATGAAATGACACTTTGCATACAGCATTTAGAATTTATTCAGGGGGCCACAGATTATGCCTTCCGCCGTGGGCACTGAGGTGGGAACTACGATGGAAATTAGCGTCAGCAAGAATGACCTGTTGAAGGAACTCACAGCAACCCAGGGTGTGGTAGAACGCAAAACCACGATCCCGATTCTCTCCAACTTTCTGTTTGAAGCAACCGGAGACAAGCTGTCAATTACCGCAACAGATCTTGATCTAAGCCTGCGCACCTCGTGTCCTGCAAAGGTAAAAAAAGAAGGCTCATGCACCATACCGGCGCGTAAGCTCTATGACTACGTGAAGCTGCTTGGGGATGGCGACATCAGCATTAAGCTGCTGGAAAACCACTGGGTGCAGATCCGCAGCGGTCGGTCGAATACCAAAATGGTTGGCATGGCGCGGGCAAACTTCCCCGCATTGCCCCTGTTTCCCGCAGAATCAGCGCTTCAACTCCCAGCGCAGGTACTGCGCCAATTGATCGCGCGGACCATCTTCTCAATTTCCAATGAGGAATCGCGCTACACCTTGAATGGCGCCCTGCTGGTGCTCAAGCCGGAATCGCTCACCATGGTCGCTACAGATGGACATCGGCTGGCGCACATCGAACACGGCGGCACTAAGCTGCCTGTGAGCGGGGAATTGAAGGTCCTGGTGCCGAAGAAGGCCATGGCCGAGCTGAGCACTCTGCTGAACAGCACGGATGCGCAGACTGTAGAGTTTGCCAAGGATGAATCGACTCTCTTTTTCCGCATCGGCGGCCGCTTGCTGACATCTCGCCAGCTCACCGGACAATTTCCTAACTATGAAGCGGTCCTTCCGCGCGAAAATAACAAATTTGTCACCGTACACTGTGACGAACTTTCGTCGGCGATCCAGCGTGTGGCTCAATTCGCAGATGAGCGCTCCAATGCGATCCGCATGCGCGTGGAGAAGAACGAACTGAAAGTGTCCTCATCGAATACAGAGACGGGCGAATCTGAGGATTCAATTGAAACCGCTTATACCGGCGATCCCATGGTGATTGGGTTCAATTCGCAGTACCTGCTGGAATTTTTGAAAGTGGTGGGCTCTGGTGATGTTCGTTTTGAGTTCAAAGACGCCCAGACAGCGGGCCAGTTGCGTCCGGACGAGCCATCTGACAGCGAATATCGTTATCGCTATATCGTGATGCCAATGCGAATCTGAGGTCAGACAAATCAAATGAAAATAAAACAGGCCGGACAAAATGTCCGGCCTGAAGTTTCTTGGAGGCGATTTCTTACTGGACTATTTTGCGAGCGAGCACTCGTTCAACCGTCTGCTCGACGCCAGGGAGGAAGGATTCCATTCCACTGGAAGCGAAGGCCATCTCGCCGCGGACGCTGTAGCTCGTAAGAGCCTCGTTCCAGCGCTGGAAGATGAGCCGGCTTGGTGAATCGAGCACGTTGCTGCGTGCTGGTTCAGGCTTAGCCAGACTGTATGCCCAAAGTGAAGCAGCGGCCAAATAAACAGCATTTGGCAATAGTTCAAACATTGTATTCAAAGCTGGCACGCGGCCCATCATGTAAGTGCTGATCAGATCAACGGCCGCATAAATACCAAGGCCAAGAGCGATGCTCATGGTATGTGTGCGCCAGGAAAGGCCCAGACGTTTTTCAAGTCCAAAAAAGAGGAGTAACAAACCGCATTGCATCAACCGAACAGTGCGCTGCAGGAGTTCCGTGGCAGCATTAAGTTTGTCGCTTCCATTGCTCGCGGTGGCAAATGCGGTCAGAAGAGCTGCCAAAATCAGGAAGACAGCTGCCCAGCGAAAGAGCATTTTGCCAAGATCAATGAGGGCGGAATAAGGCTTAAGAGCATTTACCAGGAGCTCATACAAAACCGCAAACTCAAAGACCATGGTCATCACAGTAAGAACCCAGTAAATGTACTGGAACTGCGAACGGCCAGAGAAAATGAAGGGAATGAGGCTAATGGCGTAGGCGGCAATGCAGAGGCATGTATACCGGAAAAAGACCGGAAACTCTGACTGCAACTTGCCGCGTTTCAGAATGCGCAAGGTATAGGCCTGTACGCCGCCCGCTACCACCGCAATTGATATATAAATCGATTCAGTTAGGCAGATATGCACGTTCGCCTCCAAGGGAGCGTAAGCATACTATCCCTCAGAGCCGCAGAACAAGCCTCTCTGCGACACGAAAGTACAATTTACTGCTTAGTAAACACCCCCAGGAGTTTGCCTTGGGGTAAGCCATTGAATTTAATGGCTAACCCCTTCAGGCGCAAACCCGGAAGCCCTACCGAGTGTTACTTACTAACGGCGCAAAGTCCATGGGGAGGACATGACATGGGCTTGGGGATTGCGGCACCCGAGTGTGGCTTGCTGATGTCCGTTGCAATAGCTGCGTAGCCGGCGAACACCATAAGGGCGAAGATTGACGAACGAAGAAGCGCTTTCATGGGGGATCTCTCCTGTGTTTTTCTTTTGTAATCCTGTGATCTTGGTGGTGCATTTCAGGTGTTCTGAAATGCGCTGATGAGTATACATTTCATCCCTAATTTTTCAATAGTTTATTAGTACAATTTGATTAAGGAAAATCAGCCCATTTCCATCCTGCGCTGGGCCAATCCCTCGACCCGCCGCAGTTACTAACGGGAGTGGCCCAAAGTACCCTGTAAGCTATTGACTTTATGTAACTTGGGATTTGGGCATGGCTGGAGCTAAGGCAGGAATCATTGAAAGGCAATGGCGGCCGGCCAAGGCGGGAGTATCTAAAAAGTTAACGGAAAATCAGTGGATTCTTAAAATCTTTAAAAATTCTGCTGAAACTCTCCGGGGCGCTGACAGGCCGACAAACCGATTCGAAATCCCTTTTGGCGACAAACATTCTGGTCCGCTTAAGGACAGCGCAGATACCTTCCAAATGACCCTCTTTATTCCAAGAAATGCGACCTCTTGTACTGGCACACATCAACTCTGGCTGTGATACAATAAGAACTGCGTTGCATATCCACTAAAGCATTGAATTTACGTAACTTGAGTGCCTTCTGTGTGGGTCATTACAACGCTGAAAGTAGCTGCATCGCGTGGGCTAAAACAGGAGTCTCCAAGTTGTCTACCCGTGAATCTGGAACTGCAACAGCAAAACAAATGGCAGAACAAAACAAAAGCAAAAAGACCGGCGGAAACGGCAACGGCAATTACACAGCAGACGATATAAAAGTGCTTGAGGGCATGGAAGCTGTTCGGCTGCGCCCCGCAATGTATATCGGCTCAAACGGAGAGATGGGGCTTCACCATCTTGTCTATGAAGTTGTTGACAACTCCGTAGATGAAGCGCTGGCGGGATATGCCACTCAGATCGATGTGACAATTCACATCGACAATTCCATCACCGTGGTCGATGACGGACGCGGAATTCCTGTCGATGACATGGTGATCGATGGTGAAAAAGTTCCAGCCGCTCAGGTTGTGCTCACGAAGCTCCATGCCGGCGGGAAATTTGACAGCTCCAACTATAAAGTTTCAGGCGGACTCCATGGCGTTGGTGTTTCCTGCGTCAACGCGCTCAGCCATCAGTTTGATCTGGAAATCTGGCGCGATGGCCATGTTTGGGAGCAGGGCTATTCGAAGGGCGATCCGCAGACTAAGCTCAAGAAGACTGGCACCACCAAAAAACGCGGCACAAAAATACATTTTCTTCCCGACAAAGAAATCTTCACTGCGACCGAATATAACTTTGACACGCTTGCGCAGCGTCTGCGCGAACTCGCTTTTCTGAACAAAGGCCTGGAGATCACGCTGACCGATGAACGTCTTACTGATCCAAAAACCGGAGAGGCAAAGAGGCTACAGTTCAAATACTCCGGAGGGATTGCAGAGTTCATCAAGCATCTGAACCGCGGTAAAAGCGTTTTGCATGACAAGCCGATCTACATGGAAGCAGAGCGTGAAGGCGTGGCGATGGAAATTGCGCTGCAATACAACGACGGATATTCTGAAACGGTTTTCAGCTTTGCCAACAACATCAACACCGTGGATGGCGGCACGCATCTTTCCGGCTTCCGCACGGCGCTTACACGCACTATCAATTACGCAGGACAGCAGCTTGGCTTGTTCAAAGACGTAAAAGAAAACCTGACCGGCGACGACGTTCGTGAAGGCCTTGTCGCGGTGGTTAGTGTGAAG
>JASLFF010000245.1 GCA_030150795.1 Terriglobales bacterium
GGTCGCGATAAGTGCGATGCTGCCCCTGGTCCGCCGGACGCGATGGCTGGCCCTGCTGCGGCGGTTGTGAGGGCGCACGATTGGGAGTTTCCTGACGTGTTGGCGCTGGACGGCCAGTTGCTGGGGCGGGTGCGGGACCGCGTGCCGGAATGTGTCCATTGCCGACGCCGCGCTCACCACCACCGCGTTGAGCATTGCCTTGCGGCTGTTGGGCGTGTGCTTGTGGTTGTTGACCGCGTTGCTGGCCTCTGTTTTGGGCAAACGCGGAGACCGAAACCAGCCATATTCCTGCCAATAGACCGAGTAGTGTGAAGAGTTTTTTCATTCTTGATTCTCCATTAAGAAAGCAATCTTGGGGACCCAGAGTTTGCAGTGAATAAACAGCTCTCAAAAAGTGAGATGCTCAAACGGACACGATTTTATCGCTTTACGAATCTTTATGCTGGAGAGAACTCACAGAACTGGAGCAGTAAAGTGGCCTTTGCGTTCCCTCATCAGTGGTTGGGGCTGCGCACGTGATTGAACAGCTTGACGACAACCGGCTGATCCGCTCGCGCGCCGACTATATTGGCCCGGCATATCCGAATAAGTATGTGCTGGTTGAGAAGCGATAGCATTTCCCGAAGCCCCGAAGCGTAGCCGAGGGGTTTCTATCGCTCTCAAATGATTTGAAAGGACCACGATTTGCGTGGTCCTTTCTTCTTTCAAGTTGTTTCTGACATCCTCCGGTCAGATTTTCCGCGAGTCTTGAGCATCGTTGCTATAGGGTTCCCTCGCTGCGCTCGGGATTTCAGAAAAGCGTAAAATAGAAGCATGCGCCGCGTTTATCTTGATAACAATGCCACTACTCCGGTCCTGCCAGAAGTGTTTGAAGCGATGCGGCCGTTTTACCTGGAGCAGTTCGGCAATGCGTCTTCCATCCACCATTACGGGCAGCGTGCGCGCGCGGCTGTGGAAAAGGCGCGAGCATCGGTAGCGGCGCTGGTGAATGCGCGTCCGGCGGAAATTGTTTTTACCAGCGGCGGCACTGAGGCCGACAACCTGGGCATTTTCGGCCTGGTGCAGCGCGGCGACCACGTGATTACTTCCACCATTGAGCACAGTGCGGTCACCAACAGCTGCAAGCGGCTGGAGCAGATGGGATGCGAAGTCACGTATGTTCCGGTCAACGCCCGGGGCGAAATCTATGCCGGCAATGTGGAGATGGCATTGCGCCCGAACACACGACTCATCACGATCATGATGGCGAACAACGAAACCGGAGTGATTCAGCCGGTGGAAGAGATTGGCAAGATTGCGCAGGAAGCAGACGTCTTCTTTCATACTGACGCGGTGCAGGCAGCAGGCAAGGTTCCAATCGACGTACAGAAGATTGCCTGCGACGCGCTTTCGATTTCTGGACACAAGATCCATGCGCCGCAGGGCACCGGAGCGCTTTACATTAAGAAGGGAACACTGATCCAGCCGCAGATTTACGGCGGCAGCCATGAGCGCCAACGCCGCGCGGGAACGGAGAACCTACCGGGGATTGTTGGCATTGGCAAGGCGGCGGAGATATCGAAGATCTGGCTTGAGAGTGGCGACTCTGCCGAGATGTCCGGAATGCGCGACCGTTTGCAGGATGCGATTGTTGGTGCGATGGAAGATGTGGGTGTAAACGGCATGGGCGCTCCGCGGGTTCCGAACACGACGAACTTGTGGTTCGATCACATTGAAGGCGAAGCGCTGGTGATTGCGCTTGATCTGAAAGGGCTGGCAGTCTCAAGCGGAGCTGCCTGCTCTTCTGGCGCGATTGAGCCTTCACACGTTCTGCTGGCCATGGGATTGCCGCATCAGAGAGCGCGAGCGAGCATCCGCATTAGTCTGGGCAAGCAGACCACGAACGACGATATCGACTTTGCGATTAAAGTGATTCCTGAGACGGTGGCAAGGCTGCGCGAGATTTCTCCTGTTTATCAGAAGGTTGCCGCAGATTCGCGCAGATGAGCGCAGATCAAGCCCAAGTTCGCTCCTTTTTGTGCCCAGGTAAGCCCTGCCGGTCGGCAAATTCCGATTTAGCTACGCTGTTTTCATGATGATATGGTCGGCCTGTATTGACCATTTTGTGATCCAGCGGTGCGCGTGTGGCTCCAACTGAGCAACCTTGCGTCGCATCTTTTTCTATAATGGATAATCCATGAACTCACCATCCTATTTTGAAATTCAGGCCGACGATACCAACCGAGCCGTACTTTTTACCGCGAGATATTTGGCTGGTCTTTTACCAAGGCGGAAGGGCTGCCGATTGAATACTGGCGGCTTGAGACTGAAGGACCGCGAGGCGGGTTGCTGAAGCGTCCTGCCAAGACGCCGCCTCCCCAGCACGGAACCAACGCATTCGTCTCCTCAATGGAGGTGCTGAACTTCGACGCGACGTCAGCAAAGGTCGTCAGCGCCGGTGGACAAGTTGCCTTGCCAAAATTTGCTGTGCCTGGTGCCTGGTGTCTGCTGGCAGGGATATTTCATCGACACTGAAGGCAACACGTGCATTTTCCAGGCTGATCCCACTGCGAAATGACATCACAACACCTTTGAAACGCAGAGGAACAGGGAAGCGAGTC
>JASLFF010000248.1 GCA_030150795.1 Terriglobales bacterium
CTGGAATAAGGAAATTTGGTAATTGGGTAAATGAGTAATTTGGTAATTGAAACCCAAAATCCTTCTCGACATTTGCCTTAAGCATCCCGCTGGCATCAAGCAAATTACTCAATTACCAAATACTCAATGCTCCGCCCTCGCCCCACGGCCCGTGCAAACCAAAGCGTGGAGTACCCAATGGCAGAACTCAGCTCAAAAAGTTTTTGGCATTGATCAACCGTGCATATTGAAAGAGCACGCGTCCAACCGCCGGTTCATTTCCTGCAAAACGGAATCGCGCGCCGGGAGCAATGGCAACATGTATTCGTGAACAGCGGGTTCGGTAATTCCCGGCATGGGCGGCGCTCCAAACGTAGAGACGCAGCATGCTGCGTCTCTGCCACAATGAGTTTGCGATCCCTACGAGATCGTCTGTCCCGGCTTCATGGTAATCAGCTCGGTTTTCACGCCGCGTGCATTCAATTCTTTCTCAAACGCCTCTGGCGTGCCGGTGAGCAGTGGGAATGTGGCGTAGTGCATGGGGATAACGGCCTTGGGCTTGAGCAAGCTGCATGCGTACGCGGCTTCTTTAGGGCCCATTGTAAAAAGATCGCCTATCGGCAACATGCACAGATCAGGGGCATATAGCTCACGGATAATCGCCATGTCGCCAAAGACACAGGTGTCACCGGCATGATAAAGCTTAAGCCCATTTTCAAACTCGACCACAAATCCGCAAGGCTCGCCGCCTGGAACAGACTTGCCTCCGTCATCGATTGTGTTGGAGTGATGGGCGTTGACCATTGTGACCGTGATATCGCCCACCTGCTGCGTGCCGCCTTTGTTCATGGGAGCAATTTGCTTGGCGCCTTTCTGCTGCACAAAGGTGCAGAGCTCATAGATGCTTACGACTTTGGGATTGTGCTTCTTGGCCAGGTCTACGGCGTCGGCAAAGTGGTCACTATGTCCGTGCGAAATTAGCATGTAGTCAAGCCTGTCGATCTTCTTTTTGTCGGCGGGTGTAGAGGGATTGCCGCTCACCCAGGGATCAAGAATCAGCGTTTTGCCGCCGGGCGTTACCACCAGAAATGTTGCGTGTCCGAGCCATGTAATTTTGATTCCGTTCAGGTTCATAATCTTTCAATCCTCGAATGTGAAGGTAAAATTTTAAAATAGCGACTAAAAAAGAGCTATGGCTTTCGGCCGTTGGCTTTTTGGCCGTTTTTTCCGATCGCAACAACTCTTCTCTTTGAACATTTTGCAAGATGATTCAAAACATGCGGCCTGTGTTGTCCAAACCTGAGGAATCTAAAAAAGAATATTTCAGACAGACGCACTGACTGACGCACGACACAAAGCTAAAAGTTAAGAGCTAAAGGCTAAGAGCTGCTCCTCCACCCTTTATACCCCCCAGCCAGCGACATCACATTTTTAAAGCCCATCTTCTTCAATGACTGCGCCGCCAGAGCGGAGCGTCCACCGCCGCCGCAGTAGCAGACGATCGGCTCATTCTTGTCCGTGGTAATCGTGTCGATCTTGTACTCAAGCTGACCGCGTGGCAGCGGCTTCGATCCAGCAATTGCACCTTCAGCCACTTCGTCCGGTTCGCGGACGTCGATCAGCGTGAAGTTCTGCTTTTGGTCTTGCATACGCTTCAACTCGACAGGGTCGATTTCTTTGATTTCGCGCTTTGCTTCATCAACCAATTGTTTATATTCGGGAAGGGGCATGTGGAAATTCTAAAGCAGCTTCTCGCTTCTAGCCACTGGCCGCTAGCCAGATCAAACCCCTTCGTCATTTTGTAACTGTCCTGAAAATGCGACGTGCCTTCCGATTTCATGCGCGAATCGAAACACCAAGTACCGCGAACCCAAAATTGAAACGTCGGGATTCAAAAAATCGCGCCGGACAATCATTTGGAATGTTTCGCTAGCTGCCAGCAGCCAGCAGCTTTTTGATACAATCCCTCTTCCCTATGCCGCATAACATGAGAGTCCTCATCTCGCGCACACAGATCGCTGATGGTGTTACCCGCATAGGCCAGCAGATTGCCAGCGATTTTGCTGGGCAATCCGTCATTTTGGTGGGAGTGCTCAAGGGAGCGTGCCTGTTTCTTAGCGACTTGGCACGCCAGATCGAGCTTGATGCCACGTTTGATTTCATTGCCGTGCGCAGTTATGGCACACAAAAAGAAAGCGCCGGTGAAGTCCAGCTCATCAAAGATGTAACCACGCCGCTGGAAGATAAAAACGTAATCCTGGTGGAAGATATCCTCGATACAGGGCTGACCTTCACGTTCCTGAGAAAGTTGCTGATGGCGCGCAAGCCGCGCACGCTTAAATTCGCCGCCCTGCTGGATAAGCCTTCACGCCGCCAGATGCCGGTGCAGGCTGATTACGTTGGCTTTCAGATACCGGACGAATTTGTCGTCGGCTATGGGCTGGATTACGCGGAGCGCTTCCGTAACCTACCGGACATATGCGTCTTTTCAGAAGACAAGTAGGTGACCGGTAAAGTAGTGGTACAATCCGTTCTGGATGTCACAGGTCCTGACAGATCCTCAGGTTTCCCTTCGGAACTGGCAAATGGTTGCCGGCTTCATTGACCATACCCTACTCAAATCGGAAACCACGGCAGATCAGATTGTCCGTCTATGTGAGGAAGCGGCATGCTTCAACTTTGCCGCTGTCTGCGTGAATCCGTGGTGGATCGGCCTGGCTGTTTCCGTTTTGCATGGGACGCCGGTAAAGATTGCTACCACCATCGGCTTTCCTTTGGGTGCAAACCACACCACTGTAAAACGCTTTGAGGCCGCTGAGGCCGTCCGCCTGGGCGCGCATGAACTGGACATGGTCATGAATATTGGCGCGCTGAAATCAGGCGACCGCCAGGGCGTGATGAATGACATTATTGCGGTAGCAGAAGTTGCGCATGGCAGCGGCGCAATTGTTAAAGTGATTCTTGAAACTCCTCTGCTTACGCTGGAAGAAAAAATCCTGAGCTGCCAGCTCAGTCTCGCCGCCAAAGCGGACTTTGTGAAGACTGCGACAGGCTTCTTTGGCTCTGCCGCCACGGAAGACGTTTCGCTGATGCGCGGCGTAGTCGGCAACCAGGCTGGCGTTAAGGCCTCCGGCGGCATTCGCACCGCAGCCAATGCCAACGCGATGATTGATGCCGGCGCCAACCGAATCGGCGCAAGCGCCGGCGTGGGCATCGTCCGCGAACTCGGCGCACCGGAGTTCACGCC
>JASLFF010000259.1 GCA_030150795.1 Terriglobales bacterium
CAGTAGGGGAGGGGTTCACAAACTCAGAATTCTGCCGCGTGGCTCCGTAACGCAGCAGGTTGTGCCAGTGTGCGGTGGTCTGGTTCTGGAGCGTCGCGCCAACGTAAGTATTGTCTTCCGTCTGAAAGGAATCGTCCGGGATGCCGAAGAAATCGATTGCGTTGGGAACGTCCACCTTCGCGGCCACGCGGCGAACGGTCAGGCGCAAGCTGGTGGAAGCGCCGGGCGTCCAGCCAAAATTTCCCGCATAGGTGCCGTTGTGGAAGTGAGGATTGCTGGAAGTATTGCCGCCATCAAACCGCGCAAACTCTGAGAAGTAATCGATCTGGCGAAAAATGCCGCCGAGAGACAAATCGTTATGCAGGCTGTTGAAGTTTCCTGCATCAAACGCGTAGCTGAATTGCGGGATAAAGGTTGAACCTTGTGACGTGGTCATGTTTACCACGCCGGCCAGCGCATCGGAGCCATAAAGCACGCTGTTGGGCCCGCGAAAGATTTCGATCTGGTCAATTCCGGTGGTAAAGATTCCGCCAAAATCCACCGTGCCTCCAATTTCATTCAACGGAACACCATCGAGCAGGACTTTGTTGAATTTGCTCTCACCGCCGCGGATAAAAAGAGATTCATTGATTCCGCGCTGACCGTTTTCCAGCACCTGCACCCCTGGAACCGGTCGCAACGTCTCCAACACCTCCGGCTTGTACTGAAACTGATCTGCGGTCACCACAGAGACGGAGGCGCCCGTCTGCGTTGCCGGCAAGCTGGTTCCGGTGGCAGAAACCACTATCTGCTGTGACACGCTGCCGAGCTTCAACGCAAGATCAACCGCCGCATTGCTGCTGCTTCCAACATAGATAGCTTCGCTGTGCTGTGAAGCAAAGGACGTCGCCATGGCTCTTACCTGATATCGTCCCGGCGGAAGCGGAGAAAAGCGATACTTGCCTTCAGAATCCGATGTTGTGGAAGAAACTGGTTTGCCCTGGCGAAGAAGCTGGACTTGAGCGCCAGGAACCACGGCACCCAGGGGATCGGTAATAGTTCCGTGAATGTTGCCGCCTTCAGCGATGACTGGAAGCGTTGTGAGTGCAAACGCCAGCACAAGGCCGGCACAAAAAAACGATTTCATCTGTAAGACTCCTCCCGCGGAAGTAGTCAAAGGTCGCAAGCGGCACGAATGGAGTGGAGAGCTTGTCTACTGATCCGCGCGTTGAGCCGAGGATCGATTTAGAAATCGCATAAAGAGATTTCTGAGCAGCAAAAGTCTGGCAGTCAGTAAATATCTTTTGCAGACAACGGCACCGAACCCAGGATCGCAAGAAAGCTCTCCGGCTCTCCCTGCGCAGCCGGAAACGCCCAATGACGGGCATCTGGCCGGTCTCCTGACTTACGCCTCAAGTGAACCTGAAGCGCCTTCCCGGGTCTTCTCTCCATTCACGCCAAAACCAGGCGCGGTGGGGACCATTTCCCAGTGGCATGTTGCTCAGGTTCTCAGCGCTTACAGTTGCGGGGCAGTGGCGGATTCTCACCGCGCTTCCCATTACCAGACGGAAGAAAACTTATATGAGAGCGGCAGCCAAGGTCAAGGAATTTAGGAAATTTGCTAATTGGCGAAATCCTAATTTTGCCGGGCAATAATGATTAGCCAGCCCAGTGTCAGAGCTAGACCGTTCTTTTCCGCCTCTTCCAGATTACATACACAATGGCTGCGAGAAGCGCGGCAATCCCGCTAAAAAGTATCCATAGTGGATTTTCTTGCCAGCCCGGAGCTGCCGGAAGCGTGACCGTGGCCGGCGTCTCAGGCTTCAGAGCAGGAGAGCTTGTTGCCGGGGAAGCGCTTGCCGTCTGGGCCGGCGCCGCCAATCCAGTCCCGGAGATCTCAAACGCAGCCACCTCTCGCACCACCGGCTTGCCTACTGCCTGTTCCACCCGGAGCCCTTGCGCCATGCCGGGGCTGGTGAAAGCCGAGGCCGATGACGGCTTGAATGACATAGAGGGCGGATGCATGACGGCGAAAGTCCGGATCGGATACGGGAGATTTACCTGCAATCTGGCCGGTTCGCTGTAAGGCAGGTGGTAAACAAACTTAAACAGCGTGTCGCCCGGCCGGATCGGGAAATCCACGGCGTAGCGCCCTAGCTGCCCTTTGATTGGAACGGGCGCAAGGTTTACCCAGACGCCGCCGCCCTTCTTCACCACAAGCGAATCCAGCGTGGCTTGGGGCGCGATGGAAATCTCAAAATTGCGCGGCCCGGTTTGAGTGACGGGCGGAACGGAGTCATTCGCAATGCTGTACATCTCCGTGACCTTCAGCATCTCGCCGTCCGATTCCACCTGGGCGATGCCAAGATTTCCCTGCAGGCCGCGGATGCGCGGAACGGCATCGAAAACCGCGATGTTCAGTGGTCCATTCCCACTCGCAGTCTGATCATAGTTCACTCCCTGATGCACCACCCGGACAACATGCGGGAGATCGGTGGCGGACAGGGGCAAGCTAAATGCGCCTGCGGCATCGACCCGCGTTTTGGCTTCCTCTTCCATGCCATTTTGCAGCCGCAGCAGGATGACCTCATCACCGGCGGCGGCTTTGCCGGAAGTCTGGTTGCGCACCGTTCCGTTGATGGCCTCTGCGGCGCAAGCCGAGAGCGCGCACGAGGAGCAAAAAAGCAACAAGAAGGCGCTTTTGATTGCAGAACTGATATTCATAAGAACTTCACCTATGGATCGCTTCTCCCGAGAAATCCTCGGATCAGTCCGTTACCGAGTCAGCCGCCAGAACAGCACGGGGGGCTGCGCCAAACATGATGCCGGTTTCAACCTCCAATCGCTGCCCGTTCCGTTCGTAAGGCCTGAACTTCCACTGCTTCAAGGCATCGCTGATCGCTTTTTGCTGCTCAGGATACGCACTCAGAAAGTGTATGTGCCTGATCTTGCCTTCCTTATCGACGATCATGCGCACAGGAACTGCGTTATGCCGTTGTTGCGCAAACACGGGCTCAACGCGCTCAAGCACGTTTCCACCTGCTGCGTAGTCCTTGATGCACACTGGGACATTGCCCCCGCCTGTGCCTCCGGTTGAGCTGGCTTCCGCCGGCAATTTCATTTTGTTGCTCATGTCCAGGACCAGATCCTGCAGCGCCTTGGGATTACGGCTCATCAATACGATTTCCACGGTGTGACAGCGAATCTGGGTGGCCAGCACATACCAGTGCAGCTCCGCGTCCGGAGACCAATAGGCAAAGAACATGAAGGGCTGACCGCCAACCGTGGTCTGCGTTGGCTTGAGTTCCACTTGATAGTAATCCGGCAAATGGTTTTTTGAGTAGTTCACAAATTGCCGCGCATTGGCGACGGGTAGCGGAGTAAAAAACATGTCCTGCGCGGTGAGCATGATACTGCCCGTGGTGTCTCCTTTGGAGCCGTCGCTCTGGCCCATCTGGAAGCTGCCACTCCTTTCTAGCTGCGCCAGCACGTAACCTCCGGTATCCGAGGGAGGCGGCGGCATGAACTTCTGGAACCAACCGGAGGGCAGAGGGTAGGTGATGCCAAAATATTGGTCGGTGAAGACATTGTTGGTCAGGGCCGCGCTTTCCGGCAACGGAGTTGTGGAATCGCTGGCGCTCGACCATGCACCCTTGACGATGATTGTGTCCTTGGGCACGACTCCTTCGGGTTGGGGATGCGTGATGACGGAAAAATCGCCGCCATTCATCGAGGAATTAAGCTGCGCTGGAGCATTTTGAGCTGGGGTATTCTGGCTTGGCGCATTCTGGGCTGGGGTGTCCTGAGTTGGTTGGATTCTTTGACCCCACGCCGCGAATGCCGTCAACAGCCACATAGCGATCAGGAAACCCGAACGTCTGGACTGCATACTTCTGTTCCTCCCGAAAACAAAACTTCTAGCATCTAGCTTCTAGCCCTTAGCTGCTGGCTAAAACCAGGATCATGCACTCCTGACACGCTAGCGGGGCGTGTTATGAAAACCTGATTTTAGCCAGCAGCTAGGCGCTATCCGCGTTCTTTCAAAAACCGGAGCGAGACCAGGTTCGGTCCCGCCCGGAGAGTTGTGATCAAATTGCCGCTTACAGCGAACGCAGGAAATTGATCAGGTTCTGCTGGTCGGTCAGGCTCAGAGCCGCGGCGGCATTGAGCGAGGCGTTTGCTTCCGATCCGTTGCTGCCGTGGGCATTGACGACCGTAACCAGGTTGTTGGTACGGCCATCGTGTAGGAAGAAGATGCGCTGTCCGAGACCCCACAGCGGCGCTGTGCGGAACTGGTCTCCGCCGGCTCCGCCCTGTGAAACGTTGTCCGCCAGTCCTGTGCCCATGTGGTGGACCTCAAGATCGGAGAACAGGTTGGCGGTGGCGTTGCTAAGACCCGCCGTCAACT
The DNA here is from genome assembly GCA_030150795.1 of Terriglobales bacterium. The sequence continues at coordinate 4,388 of JASLFF010000259.1, forward strand.
GCGAGGGCTGAGTAGTGAGCGATGGCGTATGGCAGACGGCGCAGCCAACGGAGCTAAAGAGCGTGCGCCCGCGGCTGATCGAAGCCGATCCGCCGGGAACGGTGGTGGAAGGAGTGGGCGGGGCCAGGTCCTGCATGAAGACCGCGAACTGCGTGACGTCGCTGGAAACGCTCGCGGCGTTAGTGCCATTAGAGTGGGTGATGTCCTCCGGGTAGCCGCCCCCAGCAAGGTTCAGACAGTTCGCCGGAAGTCCGGTTGAGGCCGTTCCACCAGCGCCGTCTTCACCGGGTAGCGGGCGGTCCTGCGTGAACAGTTCATTGCTGACGCCCATCTCGACGTTGTAAGCCTCACCGGCGAAGATCGTCAGCGATTTATTCTGCGCCTTCCAGCCAAAGCGGCTGATGGTGCCGTCATTTCCGTTACGGTTGAAGGCCCCGGCAACACCAAAAGCGTTGCCCGCCTGGGCCGCCTGATTGTTCAACAGGGTTGAGTCGTCAATATTCGCCATCAGGCCCGAGCCAAATGTCGGCGTGGGAATGCGGAAGATCAGGTTGTTGGCCGCCTGGGCCGCGGCAAAACCAGGCTGCTGCAAGCTGCAGGCGCCAGCGTCAGAGCGGCCGCTCACCGTGAATATGGTCTCGACTCCGCCGTTCGGGTTATTGGTGTTCACCGTGCCGTTGGAGTTAAAGAAGAACGGAAAGCGGGCTTCGCGCACCGGGCCGGTAGCAGTAATGAAAGATGGGATAGTGTTGGTTGAGCCGCTTACCGTGCCGTTGGCAATCACCTGGCTCTGCGGGTTGGCCCCTATGTTGGGAAAGACACCGGAAGCAGGGCTGGTTCCGCCGGGGGCCGGCTGGGAGTGGCATCCTGCGCACGAGTCGAGGTTAAACCGAGGGCCTAGACCGTTACCCGTGACCGCTTCACGCTCCTTAAACGTGACGAGTGCGGCATTGAAAAAGGCCAGATCGTTGGGATTGGCCGAAATGGATGCCAACGGCTGGCCGGCATTGACTCCCGTCGTGCTCCGAACGCCGGGGTCGTTGACTTGGGCAAACGCCGTTCCGACCAGGAAAAGCGCTGCGATTGCGAGTGTTACAACAGAGATATTCCGCCTCGTCATTGCGAGTTCCTCCTAGATTTCTGGAAATATTGGTTCTGTAGCGAGAACTCTGCCGTACTGCAGACGATTAAGGCTTGTCTGCCAAAAGTGGACGGATGGGAAAATTCATGCGTCCCGTCGCTTGCCTATTGCGAGCGCAAAGCCAAGCAGCTGGAACGCGGCCAAAACATACAGCAACTCAGATTTATGAGTCAATATAAATTGTCGATAAAGCTTTGATAACAATGGACTATTGTTCCATTATGGGAAAAACAATGATCACTCAATTTCATTTTGGGAAGCATTGCATGGCCGAGACTCTCCCAGAGCCAAATAGGCCCATGCGCTCTCGCCAAAATTCCGAGTACCTCCCTCGAAATCCAGTGAAAACCGGTTGAACTGTTTGAGAATCCCTGCCGTGACTGCAGACAATTGGAAGCGGTCTGCCAATAGGTGACGGGTTTGAAAATCTGAAACTTTGAAACGCTTCTAGCCAATTACGGCAAGCCGAAAGGCAGGGGAAAAATACAGCAACCCGGAAGTGGTGTCAAGCAAAATGAAACACCTTACGCAGCTTGGCAATGCGGCAACGTTAGGCATGCACCGGGTTGCAACGCGGAATTGCTATTGCTGTTTGGGGAATTTAGGATGTGCGGTTCACAATTTTGCCGTCCGCCTGGAGAAAATCACAAATGTCTTGCGCTGCTTCCGCGAAAGTATTCTCGAACCGTTTCATGTCGATTTTGATTGTGATGGTGCTGATTTCCACCTACATGCTTGCGCAGACCGACGCAAAGACATCGCAAGCCAATCCGGACAACAAAAAGACTTCAACCGGTAAGAGCAAGAAAAAATCCGGCGCGGCGAACCAGGAAAAGAAGACTGAAGCAGAATCGACGAGTGCAGAAAAGACACCAGGCGCGAGCGATGGCGATCAGGAAGAAGCAAAAGGCCCGTGGCATGGCTTAACGTGGCGGCTGATTGGCCCATTCCGCGGCGGACGCGTTCTCGCAGTGAGCGGCGTCGTGGGTGATCAGCACACATATTATTTCGGGGGCACGGGCGGCGGAGTATGGAAAAGCACTGACGGCGGCCTAACGTGGCGGCCTTTGACCGACAAAGTGAAAGACATGGCTCCTTCCATCGGCGCAATTGCCGTCGCCCCTTCTGATCCAAACGTAATCTATGCCGGAACCGGCGAAGCTTGCATTCGTGGCGACATCATCAACGGGAATGGCGTTTACAAATCCGTGGACGCAGGCAAGACCTGGACTTATAGCGGCCTGAAGGAAACGCAGACCGTCGGGCGAATCGCAGTCAACCCAAAGAATCCTGACATTGCTTACGTGGCCGCGCTCGGGCATGTATTTGGCGCGAACCCGGAACGCGGTATCTATCGCACAACGGATGGCGGTAAGAACTGGACCAAAGTCCTATATAAGGACGAACACTCCGGCGGCATCGATCTCTCGATGGATCCTTCGAACCCGAATGTGATTTTCGCGTCGTTGTGGCAGGCACGGCGCACGCCTTGGGGAATGGACAGCGGCGGCCCCGGCAGCGGCCTGTATCGCAGCACCGATGGCGGCACAACATGGAAACAACTCAGCGGTCATGGATTGCCGGATGGAACTCTTGGACGCATTGGGCTGGCCGTGGCCTATAGCGGCAACCGTGTGTGGGCGCTGGTGGAAGCCGATAAAGGCGGCCTTTTCCGTTCTGACGATGGCGGCGACACATGGACTCTGACCAACAGTGATCGCCAATATCGGCAGCGCGCGTTTTATTACACCCACGTTTTTGCCGATCCACGCAATGCTGACGGCGTTTATGTGCTGAACACAGGCATGTATCGCTCCAATGATGGCGGAAAAACTTTTCGCCCGATCCGCGTGCCGCATGGCGACAATCATGGCTTGTGGATTGATCCCAATGACCCGAACCGCATGATTGAATCGAATGACGGCGGAGCCAACGTGAGCACCAATGGAGGGGCCAGTTGGACAAATCAAGCGGGACAGCCCACGGCCCAGTTCTATCACGTGGTTACGGACAATCGCTTTCCTTATTACCTCTATGGATCGCAGCAGGACAACTCTTCTGTGGCGATCGCCAGCGCAGCGCCAGGCGGTATTGATCGCACAAGCTGGTACGCCGTGGGCGGAGGAGAGAGCGGCTACATCGCGCCTGATCCGCACGATCCTGAGATTGTTTACGCTGGTTCATATGGCGGCGAGATTACGCGTTATGACCATCGCACGGAAGAAACCAAGAACGTGACGCCGTGGCCCATCAATCCCATTGGGGCCGCAGCCGCTGACCAAAAATACCGCTTCCAGTGGACAGAGCCAATCGTGTTTTCGCCGCACGATCCCAAAGCTTTGTACTTCGCGGCACAGGTGCTGTTCAAGTCCACTGACGAAGGCGTGAACTGGCAGATCATCAGTCCAGATCTGACCCGAAATGACAAGAGCAAGCAGGTCGCTTCCGGCGGGCCGATAACTAAAGACAATACCGGCGTTGAAGTCTATGACACCATTTTTTCCGTGGTTGAATCTCCCGTACAAAAAGACCTGATCTGGGCCGGATCTGACGATGGCCTTGTGCATATAACGACGGATGGCGGAAAGAACTGGACCAACGTGACACCGAAAGCGATGCCTGAGTGGGGTACCGTGAGCATGATTGAAGCGTCCATGTACAACGCGGGAACAGCTTACGTTTCAGTGCAGAGACACAAGATGGATGATTTTGCGCCGTACGCTTTCAAAACCACCGATTTCGGCAAGACCTGGACCAGCATCACCAATGGCATCCCAGCCGATGCGTTCATCCATGCAGTTCGCGAAGATAAGAAGCGCAAAGGGCTGCTCTATGCCGGCACCGAGCGCGGTGTTTTCTTCTCCTGGGACGATGGCGCAAATTGGCAATCTTTTCAGGGCAACCTGCCGGTCTCTCCCATTTACGACCTCATTGTGCATGGCAATGATCTGCTCGTCGCCACGCATGGACGCGCATTCTGGGCGCTGGACGATCTTTCTCCCTTACAGCAATACAAACCTGAAGTGGCAAATGAAGAAGTTCACCTCTACACGCCCAGCGCAGCCAACCATACGACATTTGGTGGCGGCTTTGGCGGTGGTGGCGGAGAGCGCGGACAAAACCCGCCGAACGGAGCAGTAATTTATTACTCGCTAAAGACAGCGTTGAAAAAGCCTGGTGAGAAGAAGCCGGAAGAAAAGAAAGCAGAAGGCGGCGCGCCTACCCCTGCTGCAACTCCATCCAAAGAATCATCGGCAGAAGGCAAAGAACCGGGAGAGGCGCATGCCGCAGATGCTCCTGTGCCGCCAAAGCCTGAAGCCACTCCCGGAGAAATGGCGGACACTGCAAAGAGATCTCCAATCACGCTTGAAATCCTTGACCCGAAAGGGCAGGTCATTCGCAAATATCCGCCCAAGCCGCAGCCGGGCGCGGACGCAGGCGATGATGAAGGGTTTGGGCGTCCGGCAGAGCGCGGACTTCCAACTGAAGCCGGGCTCAACCGCTTTGTATGGGACATGCGCTATGAAGGCGCCACCAAGGTCCCGCGATCACCACTGTGGGCGGGTAGCACGGATGGACCACAGGCAGTTCCCGGCAAATATCAGGTGCGCCTCACGGTAAATGGCAAGCAATATACGGCTCCGCTGGAAATCGTTCCCGACCCACGGCTAAAAGTAACGCAGCAGGACCTGGAAAAACAGTTCGATCTTCTCTTGAAAATTCGTGAGCGCGTTACCCAGGCGCATGAAACCGTAAACCAGATCCGCGATATCCGTGTGCAGATCACGGACTTGAACAAGCGGCTGGAAAAACAGCCGCAGGCAAAAGCTGTGGCTGATGCGGGAAAGCAACTGGACAAAAAAATGACCGAAGTGGAAGAAGTGCTGATCCAGACCAAGGCAAAAAGCGGGCAGGATGTGCTGAACTATCCTATCCGGCTCAATAACTATCTTGTGGCTCTGGGAGGAGTGGTGGAGAGCGCGGACTCGGCCCCGACACAGGTTTCCTATGAGGTCTTTGACATGCTCAGCAAACAACTGGATGAGCAATTGGCAAAATGGAAGCAGATTCTGGGCACCGACGTGCCCGCATATAACGAAGTCGTAAAAAAACAGGAGGTTCCAGCGATTATCTTGGGCAAACCGGGTGACCGCTAAATCAGCCCCTGAAAAGGGCAAAAGCCGCATAAACACAGGTATTTAGGGCGGCTAAGGCCTGTTCCATTTTGGGACATTTTCGGAATTACCAAAGTGTCCGCCACCATGCCCAATTTTCATTGACCCCGGATGCGGGCAGGGTTAGAGTTTGCGTGTAACACCGAGAGCAA
>JASLFF010000267.1 GCA_030150795.1 Terriglobales bacterium
AGGGCCAGATCTTTTCCGTTGGGCAGCAGCGCCGCCATCTCGGCGATTGCACCATATTCATGGGCGCGAATGTGCTTCGCCTGATAGAAGTTCCACTCGTCTACAATCTTGCCCTGGATCAGCCCTTCTTCAGTGTGGGTACGATGGCCCATTAATGTAGCTATGGCCAGTAAAACTGCCACAATCGCCATGGTGAGGCCAATTCCTTTTTCGCCACTTTGGTGCGCGTGTTCAGCGCCTTCTTTAAGTTCTTCTTCTAAGCTCATTTCGTCCTTTCTGAAATCGGGTGCGGCTGATGAAATGCATTTGGACTTGAGAAGATTGTTGTCCCAAATTTCGTGCAATCCTCTTCCTTTTCGATTGGAACTCGCAAGATCAATTCCGATGCAGAAACCTGAGCCGCTTCTGCGGACGGGACTGTTCCGGGACGTCATCATATTTCAGGACGCTGATTGAACCATCCACTTCCAACACCGCCAGCGCGGCATCGCCAATGCAGGCCACCCCGTGCTCGCGCAGCGCGCGATTGAGCTCGTCCATGGAAATATGCTCTTTTGCCATGTGTGCGGTGATACATTCGCCATTGTGAATTAAAAGAGTCGGTGATCCTTGGATCATCTTTCGGAAGCCGCGATTTAATCCCGAAACTTCCGCCAGCAGGAAATTCAGGGCCAGCAGGACCAGCGCTGCTGTGGCGCCGCCCATGAGAGATGTGTCCGGCCCGGTCATAGCATTTTGCACTGAATTGCTTAGAAGCAGTAGAAGAGTGAGATCAAACGGAGTCATCTGCCCGACCTCACGCTTTCCCGTGAGACGAATACCGACCAGGACCAGCGCATAGACGGCCGTGGTGCGGAGAGCGATCTCTAAAACCGTATGCCAGTTTGTGAGCATTGCGCCGATTGTAAATTTTCAGCGCCAAATTGCAACTTTGAAGTTGAGGCAGCAATGCAGGCGTAAGCGAAGCGGGAGCCTGCAGCCAATGATCAAGCCGGCACTTCGCTGGCTCTGTAAACTGGTTGCAGCCAATGCCGATACGCGGCATCTTGTCCTGAAACGATCCGGCTGAATTGTTCCTGAATGTGCCGCGTGATCCTGCCGCACTCACCATTGCCGATCCTGGTGTCATCCACCTCGCAGACCGGTACCACCTCTGCTGCGGTGCCCGTTAGAAAAACTTCGTCGGCGGAAGTAATGTCTGCTGCTCTTAAAGGAGCAATCGTCACCGTATATCCAAGGTCACGTGCAATCTGGATAATCGAATCACGGGTAATTCCCAGGAGGATCGAATTCCTCTCATCATTTGTAAATAGAGCTCCGTTGCGTACCAGGAACAGGTTTTCGGCCGCTGCCTCCGCCACGAATCCATCCACGTCTAAAAGGATAGCTTCGTCATAACCCTTCTCCACGGCATCGTCAATCGCCAGTATGGAATTCACGTACTGGCCGCTGGCCTTGGCGGTGGTCGGCATCATATTGGAATGAAACTTCTTCCAGGGAGAGATGCAAGCACGGATGCCGTTCTGGACGGAGTGGCTGCCATGGAGAGGCTCCCAGGGCCAGGCCAGAATCGTGATTTCCACTGGGCATCTCCGCGGATTGACCGTAAGTTCCCGGCTGCCGCGGTAGCAGAGAGGCCTGATGTAACAACTTCTGAAGCCATTCCGGCAAATCAATTCAGCGATCGCTGCTTCAAGCTGCTCTGGCGCAAACGGAATTGCCAGGCTGTGGGTGCGCGCCGAGTACATGAATCGCTCCAGATGCTCTGCAATGCGAAACAGGGCTGGACCATCCGTGGTGTCATAACAGCGGATCCCCTCGAACACCCCACTTCCATAATGCAGCGCGTGCGTTGATACGTGGATGTTTGCATCGTTCCAGGGAACGAACGTCCCGTTCATCCATACCCATTTCGCACCAGCAAAAGACATGAGATATTTTCCTTTCAAGATTAATCCAGCTGCGGGACCATGATTGCTGATCCAGTCGATCCGGCTCATGCGAGCCGATGACAGTGGCTTCGCCCAGCCCGTCGAAATTGCGGATAAATTCCAAAAGCGAGCTTAAAGTTGTAGACGAATCGGAGTGTTCAAGTCATCTCATGGCATGCTATAACATCCAGCTTATGCGTGAACAATCCGGCAAGTGATTTTTTCTGGATTGTACTATTTTGGGAATAGGAGCCGAAATCCCGAAACGAAGTGAGGGATCGCTATCGCCAGAAAATGATCAGGATTGTGGCGCGCCCTGAGAGATTCGAACTCCCGGCCTTCTGATTCGTAGTCAGACGCTCTATCCAGCTGAGCTAAGGGCGCGCAGGTTGCAGAGGCAACTTAACCATTTTAGCAAAGCTCCTCAGATCTGTCCCCTCTGGCTTGCCGGGGAAGCCAGAGGCAGCCCGAATGAGAACACAGATCCGTGTCCTAACTGGCTGGTTACTTCGATACGGCCGCTGTGGGCCTCAACAATCGCTTTGACAATCGCAAGGCCCATTCCTGTACCTTGAACGCGATACCTCTGGCTTTGCCCGCGATAAAACTTGTCAAAGATCATGGATCGCTCCAGATCATCAATGCCGGCGCCACGGTCAGCCACGCTGGTGATAAGGCGGTCGTTCTTAACCTCGCTGCTGACAAAGATAGGTGAGCCCGATGCCGAGTATTTGGCGGCATTCTCCAGCAGATGCCGAAGCACTTTTTTGATCCAGACCGCGTCCATTACCGCGGCAGGAAGACGCTCCGGCAGCCGGACCTCCACGGGATGGTCAGCCAACGAATGCTTTGAGTCTTCCAGCGCTGCATCCACAACTTCACGCATCTGGTGCGGGACCAAATCAAGCCGCACTTCCTTTGCGTCAAGCTGGGCCATCTCTACAGCTTCACCGATCACGCGGTTGAGCCGGTCACTCTCTTCTTCAATCACTGCCAGCAGGTCTTCCTGTTGGTCGATGTTCAGTTTTGTTCCTGAGCGTAGCGTAGTAACCGATGCTTTAATGGAAGTAAGAGGAGTGCGAAACTCGTGCGTTACTGAGTCGAGCAGCGCGGAGCGCAGGCGTTCACTTTCTCTCGCGGCTTCTGTGTGCGTGAGGCGTTCCACTGCATTGGCCCGTTCCACGGCGGTTGCGATTAAGCTGCCCACGGCTTCCATCGTGCCGCGAGATGGGATTTCCCCGAAGAGACCGAAAGCGCCGACAGTTCTGACTCCCATGCGCAACGGAGCCACAGCGAGCATGCGCGTCTGATCAAAGAATAGGTCGCCTCGCGCTGCCGCCTCTTTCAAGCGTTCCGCCGCAACATTCTGGCGATCGGGATTGGAGCGGTAAATCCGATCATTAGTGGAAAGATAAATCGCAGCTTCCCGGGCGCTGAAAGTTTCGGTAAGAAAACGGGGCACGGTTTGTAACAGCGCGACCACGTTCTCAGCTACCAGCAACTGCTGGCTGAAAGTATAGAGTCTTTCCACTTCCTGCCTGCGCTGGTGGGCTTCCCGTGTTTGCCGGCGCGCCCGCTCAGATAAGTTGCTGGCGACGATTGAAGTGAACAAGAATGCAAAAAGCGCCACCCAGTTTTGCGTGTCGGCAATGGTAAGAGTGCCTACCGGCGGCAGAAAGAAAAAATTGAAGCAGAGCGCCGCCGCAATGGACATGGGGATGGCATAGCGCAGTCCCCAGGAAGCTGCTACGGCAAGAATGGCGAGGAGAAACGTCAACGCAACAGTTGTAGGATTGACGTGCAGCAATTTCACGTATACAAGAACGGTCAGAGCCACCAGCGCCGCGCAGGCCAGCGTCCGAAAAATTGCTTGTGTTGAAGGCCTCACGCGCTGATTGTAGCTCATGCGAATCTTGCGTGCGGCAAGGAGTATTGTGCCTAAGACGCCGGAACAATGGCTGGAGCAAGCGGCCCCGGAAAAGAAATCGGGGATATTCAAGGTCTTTCTTGGCTATGCGCCAGGGGTGGGGAAGACCTACAGCATGTTGAGCGAGGCGATTCGCAGAAGCAAGCGCAATGAAGACGTTGTGATCGGCTTAGTTGAAACCCATGGAAGAAAGGGAGTGGCGGAACTGATTACCCAGCTTCCCGTACTGCCGCGCCGCCATCTTGAATACAAAGGCACACAGTTCGAGGAGATGGATGTTGACGCTATCATCGCGCGCAAACCCGGGGTCGTGTTAGTGGACGAGCTGGCGCACACAAATGTGGAAGGCAGCAAGCACAAAAAGCGCTACGAAGATGTGCTGGAAATCCTGGAAGCCAAGATAGACGTTCTTTCCACCATGAATATTCAGCATCTGGAAAGCATCTCTCCTACGGTGCAAAGCATTACAGGAATCAAGATCCGGGAAACGGTGCCGGACTGGGTGCTGGAGCGCGCCAATGAAGTTGTGCTTGCCGATTTGACGCCGGAAGCGCTCCAGACGCGCATGCGCCGGGGCGACATTTATCCGGTTGATCGCGCAGAGAAGGCCTTAACAAATTTCTTTCGCGTGGGTAATCTGCTGGCATTGCGCGAGCTGGCCCTGCGCCATGTGACGCACTCGGTGGACCGCAGCCTGGAATCCTATCTTCAGCGTAAGCGTATTGACCAGAACTGGGGCGTAAGCGAGCGCGTGGCCGTTTGCATCAGTTCAAATCCGGCCTCACAGCAGCTCATTGCGCGGGGCGCACGCATGGCGCACGGTCTTGACGCTGAGTTCTACGTGGTCCACGTGGAAACAGGCAAAGGCCGAACAGGCGATCGCGCGCGTTCATTGCAGGCGAACATAACTTTTGCCGAGAACCTTGGCGCAAAAGCTATCCAACTCAAGGGAAATGTCGTTTCAACCACCGTTGCAGACTTTGTCCGCGAGCACAAAATCACCCAGGTAATATTCGGGCGTTCAGCCGTCCAAGGATTGCGCAAGTATCTGTATCTGGCCGCCATGAATCGCTTTCTTGCCAATGCGCCCTGTGCAGATGTGCACATTGTGACCCAGGAAGAGAACTGAAATGGGTGAACGAAGCCGAATTCTGGTGGTGGATGATGAGACACAGATCACGCGGGTCCTCAAAACGGCGCTGAGTTCCCAGGGCTATGAGGTCAAGAGCGCCAGTGATGGCGAAAGTGCGCTCAATCTTGTCCTGGACTGGATTCCTGATCTGATAGTGACTGATCTTTCCATGCCCGGGATGACCGGCATTGAATTGTGCCGGCTCGTGCGTGAACGGTCCCAGGTGCCGATGATCGTGCTCTCCGTTCGAGGTGAGGAAAAAACCAAGATTGAAGCCCTTGATGCCGGGGCCGACGACTATGTAACAAAGCCTTTTAGCGTGAGCGAACTGCTGGCCCGCGTGCGAGCTAACCTGCGCCGCGTCGCAGCGACGCAAGAGTCTCCGGCTGCGGTGGTGGAAGACGGGGATTTTTACATCAACCCTGAATCGCGCCTGGTGCGGGTACGCGGCAAAGAAGTCCATCTCACTCCCAAAGAATTTGAGCTGTTGATGTTCATGGCGCGACACCCGAACAAAGTCCTTACCCATCGTGTTCTTCTGAATGCCGTCTGGGGAGGCGCGAGTGTGCAGCAGCCCGAATACCTGCGTGTTTTTATCAACCAACTGCGCAAGAAGATCGAATCAGGCGATCCGCCGCAATACATTCTGACCGATCCGTGGGTCGGCTACCGGTTTGAACCTGCGGGTCCCGAATCCTTATAAAACATTTACGAATTCCTTAGCCTCTCCTTACGTGCGATGGATTCAACTGCTGAAGTTGCTTAAACGCACAGGAGGGTTGATCTGTGGCGTTCTTCGTTAGTTCTACCACGATCCGTTTCTTGGCTGTCATTTTCGGTGATTGTGCTCAAAGGTTGAAGCGAACACAATTCCAGAAGGATGTCGATAGCTTGAATCATCGGCAAGCCTGGTTCTCAGCCAGAGTGATATGTACTTTAACCACTTGCGCGGCATTAGTAACTGGAATGAGTTGTATTCCTGCAGGTGCTCAGACTGAAACACAACCTCAACGATCAAAGTCTGATTCTTCAACTGCCTCTACGGCCGGCGCAGGATCCGGAGCGGCTTCGAACGTGGAGTTGCTTAGGGAACTGCAAGAGATGCGGGACCGCATTGCAGCGCTTGAAGCACAGATCAAGGCACAGCAAGGCGCATCCGGAAAGACAGCGGATTCCG
>JASLFF010000275.1 GCA_030150795.1 Terriglobales bacterium
GCTGGTTGTCTTATCGGTCGGAGAGCATGAGAAGCAACTGGGCCGCGTGAACAGAACGCGCCTGCCCGGTTCCGGATGCGGCCTGAACGGTGATCACCGCTATTTGTGAAGCTTGTTGTTCTCTGCCGCCGCAGCCCGAAAGGAAGAACACTCCAAGGAAGCACAGCACGGCCATCGCGGCGAGCGCGCGCCGACGAGGCACTATAAATAAGCCGCCCATCAATACCGCTACAACAGCCAGGCTGCTGGGCAGCATATTTCGAGCAGGCGCAGTAGTGCTGCTTACAGCCGATCGCCGGATGGAAACCTCTGAAACACCACTCTGCGAAAGTGCTGCAGGGGAGAAACTGCAGGAGTATCCGGCTGGAAGTCCGGATGGGCACGATAGCTGGAGAGTATCCTGTAGCGGCCCTACAGCGCTTACTGAGACCTTACCCGAAGCCACGCCAGCGGCGGCTTTCATGATGACCGGGTCAACCACCACTGAAAACGCAGGACCGGAATCCGACCAGAACTCCTGGAGTTCAGGTGAAGCACTGGGAGCAAATTGAGAGTCGCCGCTGAAGCTCGCGGTGAAACTGTGCGCGCCGCTCGCAGGCAGGGGAATCGTGAGGGTGGCAGTGCCCGTGGTATCGGACATCACACTGCCGAGAATCACTCCTCTATCCAAGAAGACTATTGTGGATTGCGGCGAGCCGTGTGCCGCTGCCACCTTCGCCGACAAGGAAAGACTCCCGTTCTCAGGATGAAGGCCGGTCGAGAGCGCCAAGAAAGTGGCTATGGCTGAGGCTGGAGGTGCAGTCACCACAAGAGCCACAGGAGTAGAAGAACTGCCTGCGAATGTGGAGTTGGCATTGAACGATGCGGAGATGGCGTGCGTGCCGGCGGCGAGCGATGCCGTACTGAAAGTGGCGGTGCCATCAGCATGTAGGGCAGCAGTCCCGAGTGGCGTAGTGCCGTCAAAGAATGTGGCTCCGCCAAACGGAGTTCCAGATCCCGATGAAACGGATGCTGTGATGGTGACGATTGTTCCTGCGGGAATGGAAGCATTCGACAACGAAGCTGAGGTCGCGGTGGACACACTCGTCACCGTAACTGTAACGGGCGCCGAAGTGCTTTGCGGGAAGATCTCAACCGCGTTGGAGAACCCGTGATATACCGCGGACAAAGCATGGGGGCCCGCACCGAGCGTCGCCGTATCGAACACCGCTCTCCCGTTTGTGTCGGTAGGCCCGCTGTGCAGCGTCTTGGCGCCATCGAGGAACGTGAGGGTTCCCCAGGAACAAATGTTTCCCTGAATCGGGGGGCAAACGGTACCGCCGCCGGCAGCGGAAACGTTGGCTTCCAGGTGCACGGTTTGGCTGGCCAGCGAAGTCAATGGAGTTGCGGTAAGTACAGTTTGTGTCGCAAAAACCTGCCGGTTAACCGTATGTGGCTGATTGACCGAAGCTATTGAATAAGTAGTGTCGGCGCTATAGGTGGCGAATACCTGATGCACTCCCGGCGTGAGCGGGGCAGTGAAGACAAAGCTTGCCGTTCCCGATGAAAGCGGCACAGTGGCAGCCAGGCTTCCATCCAGAACGAAATCGACATTCCCGCTGGGCGCGGGTGAGGTCAGGTTCGGTGCGGAGACAATGACGCTGGCGGTAATTGGCGCGCTGAAATCCGAGGGCTCCGGCGAAATGGAAAGAGAGACAAGCGGATGAACGCCACCCAGAGGAACGCCATTTGGATTGTTCAATAAGACGGCCACGGTTGTACCGCCTGGATTGGCTACAACCAGGTCGGGAAAGCCGTCGCCATTCACATCGGCCACGGTCACGCCGGCAATGGCGGTTCCGGCAACGTAATGGCTCTCGTCTTCAAAGGTGCGGTTGCCGAGATTCATTATCACGGCAATACCAACATCGTCGTTTAGTACCAGGTCGGGCCGGCCATCCTGATTGAGATCTGCAACCTTTAGATGGTTGTAGTAATGCGACACGGGAACGAACATTGACGGCTCAAAGGTACCATCGCCATGGCCGTACAAAATCATCACTGCCTGTGGGGCGGTAAAAAAGTTATTGCCGAGAAGGAGTAGAGGCGCCAGCACCAGGTCTTTTCTGCCATCGCCGTCAATATCTACAATCGTGGCTGCGCTTGGGTCGATAGCGGCCCCGCCCGTGAAGCTGGAGATATCCAACGTGATGCCCTTGGTAAAGGTTCCGTCGCCGTTCCCCAGCCAAACCTGGAGAAGGCCGCTTCCGTTCACAACGACATCCTGAATGCCATCGCCATTGAGGTCGCCGATGGCGGTCACGATTGAGCCCCCAATTCCAGTCAGCGTCGTGTTCCTGGTGAGAAAAGTGTTGTTCGTTTGCCCCAGGGAAACTATCAGGGGACAACCCGGAATGCAGCCGCCGAGAACGAAATTTCCGGTCACCACCGCCATGTCACTGTGGCCATCACCATTGAAGTCGGCAATGGCGTCGGAGGCGGTGGGAACCGTCACTGGAGAGGAGAAATGTCCCTGGCCATCGCCGAACACCAGCGTAGGTATGCCGTTAGAAATATTGGGCCCAAGTTCGAGATCGAAATGGCCGTCTCCATTGAAGTCGCCGACGGCAAGGCTGCCCGGGCCGGAGCCCGTAGAGGTGTTGGGATCGGGCGCCAGAACAAAGGTGCCGTCCGCCTGCCCCAATAGCAGACGAGGTATCGGTGCGCCGGTAGCGACGGCGATGTCGGGAAGCTTGTCGCCATTGAAGTCGGCAACTGCGATCGTGGTAACTGCGCTTCCCACATCGTAAACCTGGGCTTCGCTCTGGAAAGTGCCGTCACCGTTGCCCATCAATAAGACAACGCCGCCTGCGGCCGGGATGGCGAGATCCAGATGGCCATCTTTGTTGAAGTCTGCCTGCGCCGGCGAGTTCACGAGAGGAACAAGCGTGCCCGGGAAAAGGGCGCCCCCGGAGAGCGAAGTGATCATCGGTCCAAAGGTCAGCCCGGGCTGGCCAAGAAGAATGCCAACGCCTGTTTGATTGGACAGTTCCAGGTCGAGAATACCGTCATTATTGAAATCGCCGATGGCAACGGTGGCTATATTGAAATCGAAGGGAAGCTGACCAACGACGAGCGGCGGTGCGAATGTACCGTCTGGATTTCCTTTCAGGAAAATAATCTGCCTGACGTTAAAAACCGGGGTCAATTCAGCAAGGATATCCGGCTGGCCGTCGCCATCTACATCGGCGAGATAGCCTTTGAACCCGGCCCCAATTTCGTGCAGAACGGGAAACTGAAACGTGCCATCGCCATTGCCGAAGAGTACATTGAATCCGCCAGTAGAAGTATTACCGAGAGCCACGATATCGAGATGGCCGTCATGGTTGATATCAACGGCGTGGAGATCGGTCGATAAAGTGTCGTCCGGCAGAGCCGTTGTCTCTGTAAAATTGCCGGTCTTGTCTCCCAGGAGAATATGGATGCCGTCGAAAGGAATGCCGACCGCCAAGTCGAGCGCACCATCACCGTTGAAATCCGCAATAGCCATTAGGCCGTTGGCGGAGGAAAATGCTCCCGGCGTGGGAGTCAGATTGGAAATGATGGGCGACTGAAAAGTGCCATTGGCATTCCCCAGAAACACCGCGATCTTAGGATTGATTTCAACACCGCCGCCTATGATCAGGTCAGGCAAACCGTCTCCTGAAATATCGGCGATGTTAATCGTGCATTGGCCAAGGCAGATGCCGGCGGGCAGCACTATGTTCTGCCCCTGCGCGAAAGTACCATCCCCACGGCCCAGGAGGACGTGCAAGGTGTGCTGCCCCTGGCCTGAGCCATCGACATAGATCAAATCGGGGTTGCCATCGTGATTGAAGTCCCCCGTAGCCACTGTCGAGGGATCAAATGCCGTTGGAAGGAGTGGAGGACTCTTGAAAGTTTGTGCGGAAACGCCACCCTGAAAACAAATAGATAAAAGAGCTATGAATAGTAGCGCATTCCGGCGCAAAGCACACCTCACCTTTTGGCATGATTCTTGGGGTCTCTAAAATAACACATGGGCAGCGTTACAAGTGAAACTTAAATCGTTTAGTTCATCTTGCCGATCATTTCTGGTTGTGATGTAGGTCAATCATAGACTGGGATAGAAATAATGCCTCGATCACCTAGGTAAAACTCCTGATGACAATAAGTGGGCCGTGTCTTATACTAACGCCCCTATATCCTCAGTCATAAAAGGGAAAATTCAGGTCATTATTATGAACTCGTCTCCGAGTTTTCGGCTGCGCGCACTCTTGCTATCTCTTGCTATATTCCTCTTGCTGGCCGAACTCTCGGGTTGTGGCGGAGGCGGAGGCAACGGCGGCGCAGGGGGCGGAGGGGGACAAACTGGAGACTTCAGTTTGACCGTCACACCCTCGCAAGTCTCGCTGACCGGCGGCAATTCAGCTTCCATCTCAGTGCAGGTGAACCCGATTAACGGATTCATCTCTTCAGTGGCGGTGCAGGCGACCGGCTTACCCGCCGGGATTACCGTATCGCCGGCAACCTTTAGCCTTCAACCAAACACGACACAAAAAGTCCAGATCACTGCGGCAAATTCAGTTGGCACCGGCAACGTTACAGCAACATTTACCGGCACCGCGGGTTCGACCAGCCATGGCATTCCTGTAGGGATCACTTTGGCGGCCCCACTCAACCGCTCACGCACCAAATACGTCCGTACCGATGCGGTTACGGAGTACTTTGGGTTTGTCAACCGGCACTGGAGTCTTTACAGCCCGCTGACGAACCGGCTCTTTGTGGCTGATCCGACCGGCAACCATGTAATGGTGCTGGATCCAACTACCCAGACCAGGATCGCCACGCTGAATGTTCCCGGGGCTTTTGGCATGGATGATACCCCCGATCACACTAAGATCTATGTTGGCACTTTGATCGGTGATGTCTACACGATCGACCCTGTCGCCATGACGGTAACGGGACGTTTCCTGGGATCGCAGATTGGCGCGTTAGGTTTTCAAGGTTCAATAGCGCTCGTTCTCGATGATGGCCGGGTGGCGCTTCTGGGCGGTCCAGGCGGAATTGCAAATGTAGATGGATTCACTGCATTTTTGGTCTGGAACCCCGTGGACAATTCCAGCACCTTGTTCCAAACGCCTTTCACCGCCAGCTTTGGCGGAGGCCCATCTACGATTGTGTGTGGTTCACTCGAGAATATAGCCGGGTTTACTAGAAGCGCCGACCGCACCAAGTTATTACTGGGAAGCATCGATAGCGATAACACGCTGTGTCAGGTAGATGCCGCTACAGGCGCCTACAATTTCGCTACGATGCCAAATTTTCCCGTTTCGAATATAGCTGTTTCGCCCGATGGAAAATACATTGCCATCCAAGACTTCTTTACCTCAGGCGTGCTCTTGCTTGACCAGAATACCCTCAACCTAGTAGCCACATTTCCCATAAGTGGAGACACGGCTTCCGACGCGTGGTATACATTCAGCGCCGATTCCAGCACGCTTTATGTTCCTAATTCCGGCGCTGTCTACGCTTACGATGTCAATACCCATCAACAAACTGGCTGGATACCTAACCTGGTTGTTGAGCCCACCAGCGGCGGCTTCAATACCGGTCCTTCCACTGGGCCGGCCATTGTGGACGTCGGCAATGGGCTACTCGCTGGCCCGATGGAAGAGGGTGTAGGATTCCTGGATGTCGCAACAAAACACACCGGCGCGGTGGGAACGCTATTCACAAATGGATATCTGGATGTTCCCTTCGGCCCTGTGGGCGGCGGTAGCACAGTGAATTTGCCTGATCCTAATCCGCTGAACAGCTCAGTAAACTCAGTCTTCTTCGGAGCGCAACGATCTCCCACCACAACTGTGAACGGCGGACTGCTGGCCATCTCCACTCCACCTGGAGCACCCGGAGTGGTGGACGTCGAAGTGCTCATGAACGACGGAGGCGCGTGGATCCTTCCCGAAGGCTTCAGCTATGGCCCTACGATTGTACAGGTCACTCCGAATGCTTCGACCGCGGAAGGAGGAGGTACGGGCGTCATCTACGGTTACGGGCTGGGCCCGGTCACCAGCACACCATTTCCAGCAGATTTGACCGTCACAGTTGGCGGCCAGCAGGCGCCAGTCCTGGCATTCACAGGCAATGCCTACGGTCTGTTGGCACCGCCATTTCAGCTGGAAGCGGTCGTTTTCAAAATTCCGCCCGGCTTCGCAGGGTCAACCGTTCCGGTTACCGTCACCACAAAGTCGGGATCGGCGACGGCAAACGCGGCCTTCTCCTACCTACCTCCGATGCAGACATTTACCGCCGGCAGCACTGCCTTGGCCCAGGGCATTTATGATCCCGGTCGCGACGTGTATTACTTCACCGACGCTACCCAGATTCAGGTATTTTCAAAAACGCAAGGCAAGTTTCTGGCGCCCATCAGTATCCCTGGGAGCCAGCGCTTGTGGGGTATTTCCCTCTCCCCGGATGGAACTAAGCTAGCCGTCGGGGACGCATTAAACAACACAATTTTTCTATTGAACCCCGCCACGCCGGCCAACATCACGAATTTTCCTCTTCCTGGCCCTGGTATTCCAGGATTCATCAGCAACCCCGCCGGCCTTTCCATCAGTAATACCGGGATGGTGTACTTTGCCGTTGCCAATCAGGGCGGAACTGGCGCCAGCGGCTTTTTCAAGCTGGACACGACGACAGCAAAGGTGACCGACTATAAGATCACCGCTGCCGGTTTCGGGCTGAACGATTCCTTGTTGCGCACTGCCATCAGTGCGGACGGCGCCCGCGCGTACTTTAACGATGGGGGCTTCATATACACCGTCGATGCGGCAACCGATACGGCGGGATTTGCGGGTGGTCAGCTGTGTTGTTTCGTTGATTTGATGGATTTGACTCTTTCCAGCAATAACACGCGATTCTCCGCTGCTTCCTCCAACTATGACGCCGACATGAATGCCGAGTCGTCGATCGCGTTGAACGACCGTGAGGTCCTGAACATCGCGTATTTCTTCGGCATGAAGTTGAGTCCTGACGGCACGCTGCTATTTCAGCCGTCCACTTTCGGAATCGATGTGTTGGATGGCCGGTTGGGGACTTTGCGCACCCGCCTTGCCACGTCCATCTCTTTTGCGCCCGCCTTTGATACGCTGGTGGCCGATGGCAAGGACAACGTGCTGATCGGCATTGTCGGCGCTAACGGCAATCAGATTGCCATTATCGATCTTTCGTCATTGCCAGAACCTCCGCCGCTGCCGTTTGCGGCTCTCGGCGCCCGGCGGACTCCAGGCTTCGCGTTGCGGAGTACAGCCAGAATCTCATCTCAAAGTGCGGTGAACACGCCTAGACCGCCTTCTGATCGAACCTTAAATCTGCCGCTGCGGCCACCATTTGCGATTCGCGTTCCGCGTGTGATGCCCTTCTCTCAACCAGCCGAGTCCCATGCATTCTGGGACCATCCATAGATTCTGCGAGATCAAACGAGATGAAGCTCGCGAGCCAATTCGAATGGACGAACTGCAGTTCTCTCCACGCTTAATTCAGAGGAGAAGTTGCTGTGCTAGTGCAGGTAGCTGCTGGTCTGGCTCCAGCGGAAAGGCCTATTCACGTGCAAACTTCTTTTCTGAAGGCGGTCGTCGCCTTAAGCATATTGGTTCTGGCTGTGACAGCGCATGGGCAGACATTCAGTGGCCCTGTTA
>JASLFF010000339.1 GCA_030150795.1 Terriglobales bacterium
TTCGGGCTATCGATACAGCCAATCAGCGCCGCCATTACTTTGAGGCCGGAGTCGGCCAGGCTCTTGCCGCTGCATATCGCGCCGGCCTCGTCACCCGCGATGATCTTTTTCTTCAAACAAAATTCACCTATCAGGCAGGCCAGGACCATCGCCTGCCTTACGATCCTGCCGCAACGCTCTCCGTCCAGGTTGCGCAATCCATGGCCAGTTCGCTTGAGCATCTTGGCACGGACCACGTGGACAGTTTTGTTCTGCACGGCCCCGCTTCTAACTCCCGGTGGACGCCTGACGATTTTGAAACCTGGCAGGCGATGCTTAAAGAACGCGACGCCGGACGCACACGCCTTCTCGGTGTCAGCAACATCTCACTCGGTCAACTGCAACAGATGGCCCGGGCCCATGCGGAACCGCCGGCGTTTGTCCAGAACCGATGCTACGCCCGTCTCGGCTGGGACCGCGACGTCCGCGCATTTTGCCGCGAGCGCAACATCATCTACCAGGGCTTTTCTTTGCTCACGGCAAATGTTGAAGTACTTCGTCATCCTTTGGTCGCAGTACTCGCCGCGCAACTCAAAGCGTCTCCGGCCCAGATTGTCTTCGCTTTCGCGCTCCAAGTTGGCATGCTGCCTCTCACAGGGACCACAAACCCTGAACACATGAAGCAAGACCTTGAAAGCCGTGCTTTGAAATTACCGCCCGATGCTGTAAATGCAATTGAGGCAATCGCTGGGTAGTGCTTTATTGATGGATGCAAAAATAATTGTCCTAATCATTAAGAATCGTCATCCCGACGGACGTGAAGCGAGCGAGCGCTTTCTTCAGCGCGCGAGTAGGGCGGAGGGACCTTGTGTTTCTTTTCGATGGTGTACGGTATTCATGAAACCGCTTTTAAGTCGCACTAGATACCCACTCATTGTTGCCCTCCTGAGCGACTCCGAGGAAGCGCCGCTGTCGGGTTCCCATTCACGCCCGCTTTTGGCGTAATGAAGGACTGAGGAGGAGCTAAGGAGGGCAACTCCTATTGTGCTGTTTTCTTCTTCCCCGCCTTCTTCTCCGGCATCACGAACGGCTTTTCCTCAATCCCGTTCAGCCGCGCCGCTGTCACGGCGTTCAAGGCGCTTTCCGGCTGCTCTTCATGCTTGAAGAATGCAAACACCTCGCGCTCCGCGCTCTGCGTCTTTAATTCTTCTGCCACCTTCTGCAAATCTGGCGTGCTGTACTCAGGCTCGCGAAAACGGTAATAAAGAAAATCCGCCGTCGCTACCTTGGGCACAACAATTTTTTCGCTCTCTGCCCAGCACAGCGCCGCGTTCTTGCTCTTGAGTACCTCATACACTTCGTCGGTAAACCAGCTCTCATGCCGGAACTCAAAGGCAAACCTGTACGCCTGCGGCAGCAGTTGCGCAAACGTCCGCAGCAGATCAAGATCGGCCTTCAGATTCGGCGGCGTTTGGATCAATATCGGCCCCAGCCTGCCTGACTGGCGCATTGGTTCCATGCTTTGCAGAAAAAATCGGAACGCGTCGTCACAATCCTTGAGCCGCTTAAAATGGGTAATCGATTGATGCACCTTGGCGGCAAACTTGAAATCCAACGAGGTCACGCCAACCCATCCGGCGATGGCGCTCGCCGTCGGCATCCGGCGAAACGTGGCGTTTAACTCCACCGCATTTAGCCGCGTCGCATAAAACTCAAGAAATCGTTTTGACGGCAGCTTCTCCGGAAAAAACGCCGGCTTCCAGCTCGCGTATGACCATCCAGACGTGCCGATGTGCAGATCCATTAGGAGAGAAGTATAGAGGCTGCGCCCATACGAGCAAAGTGCTGGTCTAGTCCTCCCTGAAGTAAAATCCCTGGTCACATCGACTTTCAGCGAATTTGTTCGGCGGCTACCGCAAACGCAACTGACTCAGGCTTCACGCTTCAATTCCACTTCAATCCCTTAAGCTGGTCAAGGTTCACGTTGCCGCCACTCAGTACGGCCACCACTCTCGATCCCGCAGGCGCTTTGATCAACCCATGCAACAGCGCTGCCACTGGCGCAGCGGCTGCGCCTTCCACCACCAGCTTGCAGCGCGACATGGTCCAGATCATGGCATCAAAAATATCCTTATCGGGCAGCGTAACGATATCATCCACAAAGCGCTGCACAATGGAGAAATTGTTTTCGCCCACTCGCTTTACCCGCAGCCCGTCGATAATGCAGTCAATCTTGTCCAGCGTGACCACGCGCCCGGCTTCAATGCTTCGCTTCATGCCAGGCCCGTCTGACGATTCCACGCCGATGACCTTGATCTTTGGGTTCGACGCCTTCAAGGCCATCGATACGCCGGAGATCAGCCCGCCGCCGCCAATCGGCACTACGGCGATATCTATTTCAGGAAAATCTTCATACACTTCCAGCCCCAGCGTTCCCTGCCCGGCTATCAGTTGCAGATCGTCAAAGGGATGAATGTAAGTGTAGCCGCGCTCGGCGACGAGTTGTTTGGCTTTCTCATTGGCCTCGTCCCAAATCAGGCCATGCTGCACAACTTCCGCCCCGTAAGCCCGCGTGGCATCGACCTTCGATTGCGTCGCGTTGGTGGCCATCACCACAACAGCTTTAATCCCGTAAACGCCCGCGGCCAGCGCCACGCCTTGCGCATGATTGCCCGCTGAAGAACAGATCACGCCGCGCTTGCGCTGCTCTTCCGTCAGGTGGCTGAATTTATTCAGAGGCCCGCGAAGCTTGTACGATCCACCCTTCTGAAAAATTTCCGCCTTTAGCCGGACATCAAAGCCGGTGTGCTCGCTCAGCAGCCGCGACGTGAGCAGCGGCGTGTGATAAGCAAACGATGAAACGACTTTTCTGGCGGCCTGAAACTCCTGCAGGGAAACTTCCGGGGCGGCGGAGACTTGTGGGGGCATGGTTGGAGTCCTTTTCTATTCAGTGGAAGAACTTGAAAAGTCTATCAAAGCGCAAGAGGCGTGGTCATCTCAATGCGAAGCGACCAACCTTCCCCCTGTCCTGAACGATACCTCGCAACGTTAGGAGCGAGGTAGAGTCGAAGGACCCAGGTGCTGCCCTTTATAACGATTTCCGGGTCAGGGAGTTCTCTCCCCGCTGTCTTAAGCTACCATCTTTCCTACGTCCGCGACGCCTAGCACTGAACACTCAGCGCCGCAAGGCGCGTCAAGAGTTTAGCCACCTCTGGAGGCGAGCGCATGCGAAAGGGCGGGTAGGCGGCGATTAGAGACAGAGCCCCAGCGGGGCGACACCTAAGCTGCCTTCGTCTGCGCTCGATACACGGGCACAAACTCTTCCTTCACAAATGCTTCAAACGAAGTAGATGTCGTGTTGCGCGATGACCTTTGTTCCAACGCGCGCATATGTCCGAAGTTCAAGGCCTCCGCCATCTCCAGGATCAGGCTTGCCACATTCGGCGACATGCCCATCTGAATGAAGATGGGCTGCATCTGCTCACCCGGCACCTGGACATACTTGAGATCGGGCTTTTCGATTGCCTTGCCGATGATCGCGGTTGCCTCATCCATGCTGAGGTCGCGCTGGCCCAACAGTTCGCGCGTCTGCTTCCCCTTGAAGTCGAGCGCCACCAGCCATTCAGCGGCCTTGTTTCCAATGTCTTTTGTGGCGATCATAGGCAGTTTAAGATCGCCGCGCAGAGGTCCGGCGGACTTGCCCATCGCGTGGATCGCCGCTGCCTGGCCGAGCGTGTTCTCCATGAAGTAACCAGCGCGCAGGTGAACCACGTTCAATCCCGCGATCCGGTTTAGGATTTCTTCAAACTCGTGCAACCCGACTACTGGCCCGGTACCCGACTCCTTGTCAGCACCTACGCTGCTGAGCGATACAGCGTGCTTTACTCCCGCGCGTTCCAGCGCGCCTGCAATTGCCTCGCTCGCCCGGCGCTGATCGCCGCGAAAATCCTGGCTGGTCATGCTGGGCGGAATCATCGCGTACACGCCCTCCGCGCCGGTGAATGCCTTGGTAAGAGCGGCCTGGTCGCTTATGTCCGCCACGAAGCCCTCGGCCCCGCGCGCCACGAATGACTGCAAACGTTCTGCGCTCCTGCCAATCACGCGAACTTTCTTGCCTTGATCAAGCAGACGGTTTGCGACAACGCGGCCGGTGTTCCCTGTTGCTCCGGTGACAACGTACATAGAGACCTCCATCTCGTTATGGATGTCCCGGCGCGGGGAATGATGCAAAAACTATCGGTAAATCACGCGCACTACTTCCAGCACCTTCACACAATCTTCCCTGCTCACATCATTATGCGTGACAAAGCGCATCTGCTCCTGGTCAATCCCCGCAGCAAGCACATTCTGGGCCGCCAGCTTGCGGCTGAATTCCGTTGTATCCATGCCTGTGCCAATGACGTTGAATACCAAAATATTCGTCTGCACTTTTTTTGCGTCGATCTTGATTCCCTTAATCTCCGACAAGCCTTCGGCCAGTAGACGTGCGTTGTTGTGGTCTTCCTGCAAGCGCGCCGGCATCTTCTCCAACGCAATTAACCCAGTTGCCGCCAGCACCCCGGCCTGGCGCATGCCGCCGCCCATCGCTTTGCGAAACACGCGCGCCTTATCGATGAACGCCTTGCTCCCCACCAGCATCGATCCCACCGGCGCGCACAGCCCCTTCGAAAGGCAGAACATCACAGAATCAAATTTGCGCGCTAGCTCCGCGACGGACTTCTTCATAGCCGTAGCCTCATTAAAAATGCGCGCGCCGTCCAGATGCACCGGCAAACCCAGCTCATGCGCACCGTCACAGATTTCGTCTGAAACATCGAGCGGAAAAATCGTTCCTCCGGCCAGGCTGCCCGTATTCTCCAGTTCAATCAACCCTGTCTGTGCGCGATAGTAGGCCGGCGGCGCAATCTTCTTTTTGATCTGCGCCCAGGTAATCACGCCGTCTTCGCCATAGATCGTCAGCGGCTGGCAGCCGGAAAACGCCGCCACCGTCGCTGACTCCAGATTGATGAAGTGCGCGCGCTCCTCGCAGATAATCTCCTGACCATGCTGCGTGTGGCAGCGAATCGCCACCTGGTTCCCCATGGTGCCGGTCGGGACGAAGATCGCGGCTTCTTTTTCAAAAATCTGCGCAGCCCGCTCCGTCAGGCGGTTCATGGTGGGATCTTCGCCATAGACGTCGTCAGCAACCTCAGCTTCAGCCATGGCCTGCCGCATCTCCGGCGTGGGCTGCGTCACGGTGTCACTGCGCAGATCGATAGCACGTTTGGTTTTGCGTTCTTCGGATTGAGCTGTTTCAGGCTCTAGCTTTGGTGGCATGTTGACCCTGTCTTTTTTCAAATCGAATCGTCATCCCGACGACCGTAAGCGAGCGCGCGCTGTCTTCAGCGCGCGAGTA
>JASLFF010000384.1 GCA_030150795.1 Terriglobales bacterium
GTTATCTTTCCCTGGCCGAAATCATCGAGATCAACGCTCGAATGATCAAAGATTTCGGAGGAACCCATCAAGGTGAGAGATCTCGGCCTCCTGGAGGCTGCGGTTGCGCGCCCCCAAAGTGGCTACTACGCCGACTTGTTGGAAGAGGCGTCGGCTCTCTTTGAGAGTCTTCTGCAAAACCATCCTTTTCTTGATGGGAATAAGCGAACTGCTATTGCGGCCACCGCGATTTTCTTGAGACTGAACGGTTGCAAGCTAGTATTCCGGGATATTGAGGCTTATAACTGGCTCATGAAACTGTATGACCAAGCCAATCTCAATCGGACTGCTCTAGAAGCATGGCTGCGACAGCATGCGCATCTTGTGGACGAGCGCTGAAATCAGGGCGTGTGTTTAATTGCTCGGAGAAGACCAACCGTCTTACGGCTTATAATTCTGTTTTTCCTTAGCGAGGCTTCATTCATGACGATCAGCGAGCAGATCCAAAAAGATATGGTTGACGCCATGCGCAGCCGCGACGAGTTGCGCCTTTCCACCCTGCGCATGGTGAAATCCGCCATCAAATTGAAAGAAGTCGATAAGCGCGCCGCGCTCGACGACAAAGAGACGCAGCAGATCCTTGCCACGCTGATCAAGCAGCGCCGTGATTCCATTGAGCAGTTCACCAAAGGCGGACGCCAGGAACTGGCAGATAAAGAAGCGGCTGAGATCAAGATGATTGAGCACTATTTGCCCAAAGCGATGGGTGAAGAACAAATTGCTGAAGCCGTGAAAGCCACCATTGCTGAAATGGGATCACCGACGATGAAAGACATGGGCACGGTGATGAAAAACGTGATGGCAAAACTCCAGGCCACCGGCGCGCGTGTGGAAGGCAAGACCGTAAGCGACCTGGTGAAGAAGGGTCTTGGCGGATGAGATTCCTCTTCGCGCAGTTGCTTCCTCTACACGGTTGTTCATTGTCCCTCCGCTTTTAGCACTCTATTCGTGCTGCTGCCAAAGTGCAGAGTAATCTCACAAATTACTTGCTTCAGATAACCCGGAGTACTCATACTGCACTCATATTATTCAGCGTTCCCCAATTTGCTTTCACGTTTATGCCGGGGCGGTGACACGCGTAACGGCATTGACGGTGTAGTCAGGGAAAAGGGGTGACAAGGTGATACCTGAATCGAATCCGTTGCAGCGGTTTTTCAAGGAAGTAGTTGAAAGAAATTATGGTGAGATTGGCGTGCGCAGCGCGGAAGTGCACGATTATGTAGCCAATCTGCTCACAGAATTCTGCGAAGCGGAAACTCTCTACAAAATCAAAAATGCTGACGGCCACCCGCTTTGCGACGTGGGCGAAATGCTGCTGGAGTCCGATCCTGTCTATGGCCCGGCTCCGTCCTTCGATCGCGAGCGCCAGGTGCGCAAACACATTGGCGATTATTCGCTTTTCTTCACCGGCATGTTCCCGCAGGGCCTCAATAAGTATCGCCTGCGCCGCACGCGTATGGAAAGCCTCATCGACTTTGTGAAAGCCGGTAAGGAGAGCTACTACATCGTCTCGAAGTTTGAGCACTTTGAATATGCCAAGGTGGCGCCGCTTTTCCGCCGCATGTCGCAGGAGTTTGAGCACCTTGTGTATGGCCTTAACCAGGTGAAAAACGAGCTGGAAGAGATGCAGCATCCCATCACACGGCAGACAAATGAATTTTTGATGTAACCTTAGAATCGACGTTAAGAAAACAGGGCACGCGGCAAGTTTGGCGTGCTCTTTTTCATTTGGTATCGTTCATCAATGCGCCTGACCTCCTTACTTGGCTTTATCGCGGGAGCATTGACCACAATTTCATTCATTCCGCAGGCGCTGCACGCGTGGCGGAGCAAGAGCTGTGACGATCTCTCCTGGGCAATGCTGCTGACCTTTTCCACCGGGGTAGTGCTCTGGCTGCTTTACGGCATACGTCTTTGGGCCATGCCGATCATCTTGGCGAATGCCGTCACGCTGGCACTGTTGCTGATCATCATGGCGTTGAAGGTCCGTTACGCTTCGCGCTAAGAAATCTGATGTTGAAATCAATTTCAAATACTAAAATTCGTCATCCTGAGGTCCGTGAACGAGCAAGCGCTTTCGGGGTCCCATTCGCGCCCGGTTTTGGCGTGAATGGGCAGAGCTTGCGAGTTAGGACCGAAGGACCTTTTGTTTGAGGAGAAGATCGAAGAGGCACTATTAGATCCAAACTGATTCCACTGCCAAAAAATCACTGCATTCACTGCGTTCAGCCGCGCTACCTAAATAATCCGCTAGAATGTTGAGTGAGCTCACACCATTCCATCTTGCTTTTTTTGGCCGCCATGGCAGGTGGGATCGTGAATTCGGTCGCGGGAGGCGGTGGGTTCTTTGCTTTTCCCGCATTACTCTTTACCGGCGTGCCATCGATTAACGCCAACGCCACCGGCACGGTAGCTTTGTGGCCGGGAACGCTGGCTTCCACGGGGGCTTATCGCCGGGCGCTCAGCGCTGAACTGCTCAAGCGCATCCTGCCGCTGATCGTCATTACGTTTCTGGGCAGCATCTTCGGTTCTATCCTTCTGCTCAAGACCGGGCAAGCCACTTTTGACAAGCTGATTCCCTGGCTGCTTCTGGCCGCCACGCTGATCTTCAGCTTTAGTGGCACCGTAACCGCTTGGGTCAATCGACATCACTCCGGCGGCGGTCCCTCAATCAAGCGCGTCATCGGCATCACGCTCTTGCAGGCCTGTGCGGCCGTTTACATCGGATATTTCGGCGCAGGCGCGGGCATCGTCATGCTCGCTCTGCTGGCCATGATGGGCATTGAAAACATACACAGCATGAATGGCCTCAAGACCCTTTTGGCCACCTGCGGAAACGCCGTCGCCGTCATCGTGTTCATCGTGGCACGGGCAGTTTTCTGGCCGGAGGCGATCCTTATGCTCGTGGGTGGAGCTTTGGGCGGATACGTCGGCGCTTGGTACGCTCAGAAAATGGAGCCGCGCAGCGTCCGCTTTGTTGTGATCGCGCTGGGATGCAGTATGACGGCTTATTTCTTCTGGAGAGTGTATCTGCGCGGTTAAGCCGCGCCAGTTTGACCATAACCCCTCTATCACGTTAAAATTACAAGGTTTGCCACTGGTGGAAATTCCTGCCTGTTGAGCATGGCTGCCGAAGCAATCTTACAAGTCAATATAAGTCCTTTCCGGCCAAGCGCTTTGAAGGGGCAATGGAGAGAGTTATGTACGCGGTAATTCGCGCCGGGGGAAAGCAATACCGCGTCGCACCCGGCGACGTAGTGAAAATTGAGAAGCTGCCCGCCGCTGATGGCGATGTGGTTGAATTCAATGACGTTCTGGCCGTTTCCGGCCAGGAAGGCACCATCGGCCCGGGCGCCGGTGCAGTCGTCAGCGGACAGGTAATGGAAGGCGGCAAGGCCGATAAGATCCTGGTCTTCCACTTCAAGCGCAAAAAGCAGTACAAGAAGATTTACGGACATCGCCAGCCCTTTACCGCTGTCCGGATTACTGAAATTGCGTTTGATGGCGAGAGCCACAAAGCGCCCGACCTTCCGGCCCGCAAGCCAAAAAAGGCAAAGCCTGAAGGCGAAGCCGCTCCGGCCAAGTCGGCGAAAGCCAAATCGAAGAGCAAGCCCAAGGCAGCCAAGAAGAGCACGGCAAAGAAAGCCGCCGGCAAAGGCAAGAAGAAATAAAGGGCAATTCAGCCCGTAAGAAAATAGACAAGGATTTGTTATGGCACACAAAAAAGGTTTAGGCAGTTCAAGAAACGGGCGCGACTCCAACGCGCAGCGGCTCGGTGTAAAAGCATTCGGCGGCCAGCTTGTCCCCGGCGGTACCATCATCGTCCGCCAGCGCGGCACCCGCATTAAGCCCGGCGCAAA
>JASLFF010000392.1 GCA_030150795.1 Terriglobales bacterium
TTTATCTTGACTCCTGGCTGCGCTCCTTAAGGGTTTCAGGTGGCGACCTGAAACCCCTTTTTATGCTCAGTTCCCCATCGCATCTTTATAGATGAGTGGGATCAAGGCGTGTCCCTCGCGACACACTGTCTATGTGGCCACACGCACATCTCAGCCCAAACACCAAATAAAGCATTGTTTATCAATAGCTTAGATATTGGCTGCCCGTCTGCACTTAGTCCTGGTGTCACACGACATAAGGAGAAATCAACATGCGGCGGCTAGTTGTGATCTCAGGAAAATCCAAAATCATTGCCACCTTTGCGGCGATAGCCTTCTCGCTCACAAGCATCCATCTGGCTGCCAAAGCGCACATCGCCAGTTTGCAGCGCGAACAGCAGCAACTTGAGCGGTTGGCAATAAAGCCGCCATCGGCGCTCAGCCAGGACGATCAAGTTGCCGCAAGCCAGCCAGCAGTGCAGATGCCCACAAATCCGGCAGCCGTCGATCAGAAATCTACTGCTCCCAAGACCCAGCCAAATCAATCTACCGCCCTACCAGCAGCCCTCGACCACAGCGCCAGCCCAGCCTCCAAACGCCAGATCATCATCAGCATTGCGGACCGCCAACTGGCAGTTATCGACCATGGCCAGGTTTTAAAGACTTATCCCATTGCCGTTGGCACACGCGGCACGCCAAGTCCCGACGGTGATTTTGTGATCATCAATCACGCAAAAGACCCGGTCTATCGACATGGCGACACAGAGATCGCTCCAGGAAAAGACAATCCCCTGGGCACGCGCTGGATGGGGCTGAGCCTGAAAGGTTATGGCATTCACGGGACCAATGTGCAGAGTTCCGTGGGCAAGGCGGTATCGCATGGATGCTTTCGCATGCGCAAGCAGGATGTAGAAGAGCTTTACACCCTGGTGCAGGTAGGCGACACGGTAATGGTCCGGCGTGAGCGCGACGCAATGATCGCCAAAGTTTTTGCTGCGCCAACGTCAACGCAGCCAGCCGTGACACTGGCCAACGCATCGCCGGGCAGCGACATTCAGGTTCCATCTGCCACAACGGCGACGGTTGAGACGACCGAACAGTAAGGAACGAAGAGATCGAACCGCAGAGAGCGCGGAGATCGCAGAGATTCGGTAGAGCAAAAGATTAGCCGCGAATTGACGCGAAAGAACACGAATGAGGCCAGAGATCGGGAAGCAAGCAGTTGGAGCAAGCAGACGAGACACTGGCAGGTAGCGAGTCCGGTCCTTTTGTGATCTTCATACTCTGCGCCCTTTGCGACCCCTGCGGTGAATAGAGTTTGGCATTTTAGGAGGCATTG
This sequence comes from Terriglobales bacterium, assembly GCA_030150795.1. Next base: position 1,319 of record JASLFF010000392.1, read on the forward strand.
CGATGTTGTTCTTGAGGTATCTGCTGCTGTTTACCGGTTGGGGCCTGCTTGCGGCCGCTGCCATTGAAGTTTTCAAAAATCTTTACAGAGTTGTCCAGTATCACCGCCAGTTGCGACATATAGCTCCAGGCTCCTTGTCCGGGATTTCATCGGGACCGGAAGGCGCCTCCGCGGAGCGGCCATTAACCCATGGCACTACCGTGGAAAAACCGCAACTGAACTGGACCACTGCCAAATGGGCGTTTCCTGCGGCCTGGCTGCCGCTCATCCTTGCTGCCGGCATAGTGGTGGTGCCCAGCGGGATGGGTGGCATCAGAGTGAGCCAGACTGCAGGAACGCTGCCCGGCACGTTGTATCCGGGCGCACATTTTGTTGTGCCGCTGCTCGATTCAGTGGTGTTGTATGACATTCGCGACCAGGTGCTAACAACTTCTTCCGGCAAGGATGGGTTGGAATCGACCAGCGAGGCTGAAGCAGAAAAGCGGGAAAGCAAAAACAAGAAAGCCGACGCCTTCACCGTGCAATCACGGGAAGGCTTAAGTATTGGCTTGGCAATCACGGTGCGGTATAAGTTTGATCCGGCAAGGCTCGATTACATCCATGCCAACCTGCCGCAGCCGGTGGAGAAAGAGATTGTGCCGCCGGTGGTCTCCAGCGTCTTTCGCGAACTGGCGCCGAACTATACCGTCCGCGAGGTTTTTGCCACCAAGCGGGAAGAGATACGGCAATCTGCCGCGGACCGCATCACGCGCAAGCTGGGAGCGGACGGAATCATTGTGAAAGAAGTCATGCTGCGCGATGTTCAGTTGCCGGAAGAATACGCCAAGGGCCTTGAAGGCCTGCTGCTGAAAGAACAGCAGAATGAAGGCATGGGCGTGGAAACCGAGATGAAAGCCAAGCAGGTAAAGATCGCGGAGCTTGAAGCCGAGGCGGCGCGCGTCCAGCAGGTAAAGCAGGCGCAAGGCGCGGGTGAAGTGCGCGTGTTGCAAGCCAAGTCAGAGGCGGACGCAATGCAGTTTACGCTGCCGCTGAAACAGAAGCAGATTGAGCAGTCGCGCCTGGAAGCCGAAGCGCAGAAAGAGACCACGGTGAAAAATGCTGAAGCGCAGGCGCAGGCCAAAGTGATCGACAGCAAGGCCGAGATGGAACGCCGAGGCATGCTGGCCGAAGCTGAAGCAAATCGTATCCAGATTGTTGCCGTGGCCGACGGCGAGCGTATGAAGTCAGAAGCTGCGCTGCTGAAAGAGAGTCCGCTGTTGATCAACAAGATTG
>JASLFF010000405.1 GCA_030150795.1 Terriglobales bacterium
TTGTAGTTGGAGAATGTGTCTTCCTGCTCAATCGCTTCGTTCTTAAGCAGCGCGATCCGCGCTCCGCCGTTGATGTACAAACGCCGCAGCAACCACACTTCATCGTTCAAATGCATCTGCTGGAAGTTGAAGCGTGAGCCCGGATGTATGCGGAACAGGAACAGACCAAAGGAGATCGTATCGGTGGCTTCGGCCTCCACCCGGATCCAGTTGTACTCTTTCTTATCAATCCACATCTTGCCTTTGATCTTCTTCAACATGTCGGCATGAGGTTGCGTGGGTTTGAAGTCTTTGCGCGGCGTGGCTTCAATCACCCAGGTATTCACGCCTTCCAGCTCTTCTTCGCCCACAATGCGGAAGTCGTAGGCATTCGCCACGTCCAGACGGTAAGCGCGGCTCTCCTCGCGTTCTTTTTTTTCTTTCTCACTCCTCTTCTGCCGCTCTTCTGGGCTCTGATCGCGGAGCTTGGCCAGGAACTTTTCCAGCTTCTCGTCTTCTTTTTTCTTTTCCTTGTCATCAAGCGGCTTGTCATCCACCATGATGAGCCTGGAATATTCCTCTCCATAATAGAAACCAACGTCATAGGTCTTCACTTCGGTCGATTTCACGTTCCCCTGCTTATCCAGATGTTTGATGACCTCCCGCTGCTGGCATGTGTAATTTCTCGCCAGGTCCAGCGTGCGCCGGTCGATCTCCATCGATCTCCGTACGATCTCTTTCGGATCGTTGGTCGGCGTAAACTGCGAGACAGCCATTTCGGCCGGGCTTGGCTGGTGTGGCTTTGAAGCAGGCATAGGCGCTGGCATCGGCGATGGCGATGCCTCGGCTGCTGGCGTCGGTGAACTCTGGACCGGAGGTGCGGGTGTACTCGAAGATGGGGCCTGCTGTTGCGCGCACGCGGTCGCAACAGAAAGCGCCATCAAGGCGCAGCAGCCAATCCTTATCAAGTATTCTTTCATTATAGATAGACGGCTATTTTCTTCACCAGTGTAGGCTGAGTTGCGCTCCTACAACAACCTGCACCGACCCAAAAAATAATGAGAGTATAGGAGTTGACCGCGGCTTAACCGCCTTTGGCTTTAGTCACCAGCGATTGCCAAAAGATCTTTTGTAGTCAGCGCAGAAAGTGCACTTTGGATTTCTCTCTCTATTTCGGGTTCACCAACACGGCTTTCAAGGATGATGGGAACGTGTGCGGGAATGAGGCCGGACACTCGTTGGAAAGCTAGGACGGCCTCGAGGGTTAGAGGATCGTGCTGACTTTGGGAGTTCACTGCACTCACATGCAATTGCCTCAGTCTATCTTGGAAACGATTCAGGATTTCAGCGGCTTCACTCATGGTCGGATCAACTTGCCGCGCATGACCTAGGTCAAGACATAAACCAGATTCCGGTAGGTCTCTAAAAATGCATGCCAGATCGTTGGCTGTTTGACCAATCGGTTTACGCTTATCCATATTTTCTACATACAGCAAATCACCAAAACGAGACCACTCGCTAAGGTCATGCATGGCATCAGGATGGACAATGATAGGCCATCCGCGAGCGGCAACTCGTGTTAAGAGATTCAAGGCGGTTGGCTCAAAGTCAGCTTCCATCGAGCTTGGAGCGTGGAAAGACTTGTATTGGAACTTGTCCAAATCTAAATCATCGAGCATGTCTACAATCGGGTGCAGTTCATTTTGCCGCAATGCAGATATTTCAATAATTTGAACCGTTTTGTTTTGGAGCATCTGAAGAGCTAGACGAACGTCCCCGCGTGCGAGTGCTCCAGTTGAAAACCCGATTCGTCTCATCAAAACACTCCATATTTTCGAGTCAGGGGCTTCAGATATTCGTTCTCAAAGAAGATGTGATCCAAACTCTCTTGAAAGGTGCGGCTTATTTCTTTCACTCGAGCAAATGTTGGATCAGTACGGGAGTCTTCAGCACGCAATTCTTCCAGACTCATTCTTGCCTTTTCATTATCGAGCAGGGTGAGAAAGTCAGCGTAAGAAGCAAAGAGTGTGGTTTGGATTGCCGATGATATGGAGTATGCGTCCAGGGATCTGGCCAAAACTTGCAGGGGTGTAAGACGCACGTAATCGTGGATGTGTTTCACCAGTGACAGTTTTATCGCATTTTTGTCATTTTTGTTTGTGGAAATCTTTTTTTGTAACTCAGGATCCAAATGGCAGCTGAAGCAGATTAGGAGCCCGGAGGCAAAAATCAGTTTGCGCGACATCCGCAGTTTTGCATTTCTAAGGCCCCAACCCTTGCCCCCGCGGTCTCTTTGCTTACTGGCAAAATCGACAGCCATCGTGCGCCAAAATCGAACGATGTCATTTAAGAGGAAACGAGGGACACGATACGAACGGTCATCTTCGGTTAACAGGTGATTGTCTTCTTCAAGATAGCGGTTGATAACTGCTTTGATTATTCGATCATATGCCGATTCCTTTCCGACTGCCCGTGATTCAAGAAGAAGGAGGACACGCTGGGTCGTATTCCGATTCGTGTCCGACTGGCCACCAATCTGATGGACTATATCGTGACTAAATGCCATATTGCCGAATATTCCCGTAGGTCCAGGTTCCTTGAACTCAGCTTCAATGGCAGCATTAATCTTTTGAGCGATCACGAGATGGTCAGAATTCGCCTGACCATCCACGAGATACGTCCAATCGAGATCGCTTCCCGTCGTCCACTCACGTCTCGCGAGCGAGCCGAAGACCACGAGACTTGTGTCCTCGGAGTCATATTCACTCATGTTGACGCGAAGCAATGTGTCGAGTTCTAGTTTCTTCTGATCGGAGTCGCGCTCGGCTTTTTGCAGAACTGGGAAGTCGCTTAGGCTGGAGTATCCTGTCACTTTCGGTTTCTCGATAGTCATCGCTTCCATTGTAACAATATTCGCCAAGTATTCGTCTCCTGTTCACGTCCGGGCGCGGGTGGCTTAGTTGGCCGCGCGATTTACCCATCTCTATAACAATTTCTGATGCGCACGTTCGCAAAGCGCCTTCCATTTATGATCATCTCAGTGTTGGATTTAAGTACAGAAGTTAAATTCGTTAAGGGCGTTGGCCCGCGCATTGCCGAATGGCTCGCGCAGAAGAACCTCTCCACCGTTGAAGACCTGCTCTATTACTTGCCTTTCCGCTATGAAGATCGCTTGAACCCACGCGGCATTGGTGAACTGCGCCCCGGAGAGATGGCCACCGTCATCGCCGAGGTCCGCAATTCAGCGGTCTTTCGCACGCGCAACGGCATGCCCATTTTTGAGCTGGTTGCAGGGCAGGGACGATCCACTCTCAAGTGCATCTGGTTTCACGGTGAATACCTGCGTGACCGCTTCAAGCCCGGCCAGCTCGTCGCGCTCTATGGCAAGGTGGAAGAAGGCTGGAAAGGACGCGGCCTGCAGATCACCCAGCCGCAGTTTGAGCTTTTGGATGGAGGCGGCGAAGGTGAACTTGATCTGGAAACCGCCAAAGACATTGAATCGCTTGAAGTCGGGCGCATCGTGCCGATTTATGAATCGGCTGCCAATGCCAAACTGACGTCGCGTTGGTTTCGTCGCATCATTCATGGCGCACTGGAAAATCTGGGGGCGGACATTCCTGATGGCATCCCGCCCATAATTTCCCGGCGATTGAAATTGCTCGATCGCCGGCCGGCATTTGCGCAAGTGCATTTTCCGCCTGAAGGCGAATCTTTTGTCGATCTGCAAAATCACGCCACGCCCGCGCACAAGCGGCTGATTTTTGAAGAACTATTCTTTCTTGAAGTGGGATTGGAACTGAAGCGGCGTAAGATGCGCGAGCGTCCCGGTATCTCTTTCGCCCTCACAGAAAAAGTTCGCGATGCACTGAAGAAAACGCTGCCATTCAAACCCACCGGCGCGCAGAGGCGTGTGCTGGGAGAGATTGCCAAGGACATGCAGCATCCTTCACCCATGCGCCGTCTGCTTCAGGGTGACGTGGGTTCGGGCAAGACCATCGTCGCGCTGCAGGCGGCTGTCATCGCCATTGAAAATGGTTACCAGGTGGCCTTGATGGCGCCCACGGAAATCCTGGCCACGCAGCATTATTTTTCCGCGCGGCGCATCCTGGAAGACGTCGCCGGTTATCGCATCCTGCTGCTGACCGGCTCGCTCGATGAAGACATGAAGCGCAGCGCCCGCCGCCACATTGCGCGCGGTGACGTGCATCTGGTCATCGGGACGCACGCGCTCATCCAGGAAAAAGTTGAGTTTCATAAACTCGGCCTGGTCATTGTCGATGAGCAGCACCGTTTCGGCGTCATGCAGCGCTTCAAGCTCATGAAAAAAGGTGACGCCGAACCTGACACGCTGGTTATGACCGCCACGCCCATTCCGCGCACGCTCGCGCTTACGCTCTATGGCGATCTTGATACCAGCGTGATTGACGAGATGCCTCCCGGACGCACGCCCATCACCACACGCAAAATCTCTGATCAGCGCGCCGACGAGGTCTGGGACTTTGTGCGCAAGCAGGCCAAACTCGGACGCCAGATTTATGTTGTCTATCCCGTCATTGAAGGCGCTCCAGCGGAACAGCAGGAAATGGAATTTGCCGCTGAGCCGGCAGGCGCTCGATCCAAAACAGGTCTGAAAGCCGCGCTGCACATGTATGACGAACTTAGTAAAAAAGTTTTTCCTGATCTGCGCGTGGGCTTGCTTCATGGCCGTATGGGCCCAGAAGAAAAAGAAGCTGCCATGCACCGCTTCAAGGCCGGTGAGATTGACGTGCTGGTTTCCACCACGGTCATTGAAGTCGGCGTGGACGTGCCCAACGCCACCGTAATGGTGGTCGAACACGCGGAACGCTTCGGCCACCATTACGGTGGCGTTGGGCACGTCCACGCCGACTTCAATGACCGTGGTGGAAACCAGCACGTCAATCTCACAGGCCTTGAAGCGGTGCATGA
>JASLFF010000438.1 GCA_030150795.1 Terriglobales bacterium
GTCCAGCCAGCCCAGATATTCGTCATCATTGGTTCCGTCAGGCAAATTAATGTCAATCGATGATGGCGGCTTCACCGCAGGATAGTTGTGCGCCTGGTGCAGCGAGATTGTAAACACATCCAACTCACCCGGATTGTGCTGGAAATGGTCTTCATGCTTTATATGAATGTCGCGGCTGCTGGCGCTCGCGCTTGGCAATGGATGGCCCGGCCTGATCTTCGGCGGAAAAATTACCGCCGTGCCATTGCCGTTATGCACGTCACAATCCACCGTCATGGCGCGATTGATCTTTCCTTCCTGGTGCATGCGCTTGATGGCGACAGCCACATCGTGAATTACGCAAAAACCTTCACCGTGGTCCGGCATGGCGTGATGAAATCCGCCGCCAATGTTGCATGCAATGCCGTCCCGCAACGCCATGTCCGCCGCCAGAATCGATCCGCCCGCCGCCAGCCAGAACGCCTTCACCAGCTCTGGCGAATACGGCACTTCCATCTGCAACTCTTCCTGCGGCGAGAGCGTTCCGGTCTTCAACTTATGCACGTATTCCCGCGTATGCACCAGCAGGATGTCTTCATCATGCGCGGGCTTGGGCGTGATGAAATCACCCGGCTCGGCCAGGCCGCTTTCCAACAGGCGCTTATGAATCAGCCGGTATTTCTCCGCCGGAAAAACATGCGCGCCGATAGGCAGATAGTAGTCGTCGCTATAGATCAGTTTGAAAGGAAGCATTGCCCGATAAGAGTAACGCTCCAAAATGGCTCTAGCAAATCTGCTTCGACAGTTTCGATGGCGTCTTGTTGCGCAATGCAATTCCTCGCACTAGACAGGCTTCCAAATTCAGTCTAGCCTTAGCGTAGCGCGAAGGATCCCAAATATTTCGAGGCGCAAACAGGGCATATGGACAAGAAAAAACCACCCGAATCTGCCAAGGCTTCCGAAGTCCACTTCTTGATTGAGACTGAGCAGGAAGAAGATGGGCGCTGGATCGCTGAGATCGCTGCTCTCCCTGGGGTCTTGGCGTATGGCGGAACCGAAGAGCAGGCGCGAGCAAATGCTTATGCGTTGGCCCTTCGCGTGATTGCGGATGAGGTTGAACACTCCAAATCAGTCCCCAAATCCCTCAGCATCAGCTCAGTATCCGCGTGAGCATTTGGAAGAGCGCAAAAGCACGGCACGTCTATAGAGCCCTTTTAAGAATTGGATGGCAACCGGTCCATCAGACCGGATCACATCAGAAACTCAGACACAAGACAGCCCAATTCCCCGATTACATATGGGCATTTCATGATCGCGATGAAATCGGTCCCAAGATGCTTGCTCGCATTGCAAAGCATACCGGTCTGAAACCATCGGACCTTTAGGTACTTATCATTTTCATGCATTCCGTCCACTTGCGCCGTAAAACAATATTTTGGGGTTCCTGCGTTCAATAGTAATTCCCCAGACAACAGCGTAAGATTTTAGCTTCTTTCTTAAAGGAGGTTCCTCATGGTCTTTGGCATGTCTCTGGCAACCTACACTTTAATCCACGTGATTATCAGCCTGATCGGCATTGGCTCTGGCCTGATTGTGTTGTTCGGAATGTTCGGCAGCAAGCGGCTTGATGGCATGACCGCGCTCTTTCTTGCGACCACTGCCTTGACCAGCCTGACCGGCTTTGGCTTCCCTTTCGAACACGTTACGCCCGGCATCATTCTGGGAGTGCTGTCTCTGATCGTTCTTGCCCTCACTGTTCCAGCGCGCTACTCCTTCCACATGGCTGGCAGGTGGCGTTCGATTTACGTGGTTACCGCTGTGATTGCGCTTTACTTTAATTGTTTCGTACTTATCGCTCAGAGCTTCATGAAGATTCCGGCGCTTCACGCCCTTGCGCCCAAAGGAAATGAGCCTCCTTTTGCGATTGCGCAAGGAATCTTGTTAGTGCTGTTCATCGTTGCAGGTGTTAAGGCCGTGAAAAAATTTCACCCCGACGCCATGCTTAACGTAGCCCGCGCAGCTTCAAATGTGAAATCCTGAGCCCGTAGGCTGCTCCAGCGAATCTAAATTAGAAGTGCGCAGAACATTCAAGCGGCCAGTCAAGTCTGCGCTCGATTTACCGGCGTAAGCCCCCCACGAGGATTCAAGAGATGTGCAGAAACATCAAAACGCTTTTCAATTTTGATCCGCCAGTCACTACGGAAGAAGTACACGCTGCGTCACTCCAGTTTGTGAGAAAGATCACCGGCTTCAACAAGCCGTCCAAGGCGAATGAAGAGGCGTTTCAGGCAGCGATAGACGACATCGCAGCCGTCTCAAACCGGCTGCTGCGCTCGCTGGAAACCACCGCGCCACCCAAGAACCGTGAAGAAGAGGCCGCCAAAGCCCGCGCCCGCGCGGCGGAAAGATTCGGCGCCTAAATCCCAGAACTGTCATTTTTGCCACTGAGGGAGACGTAACAATTCGTCCTAACATCGCTCCAGAGCCGTGCGATTGATCTAAAAAGTTCAAGCCGCTGAGCTGGTGCGTTCGGTAAAACCATTTCAGCCACTCAATCGTCTCAGCGGCTGGGTCCGTCACAGTGTGGGAAGGCCCACAGCTCTGCGCCCACACAGATGGCAATGGCATGAAGAACATCACGGAAGCCCGGCAGGAATTGCAAGATCGGCCCATGCCACGCTTGGTGAGTGAAGAGCCTCCTGATTTCTCGCTGGTCATGGGCGGACCAATCTTCCAATTATTCCTGCGCGCCCACCTTGCCGGAGATGGCCTGGACTTAGTGGTTCGACGGATCCTGGTAATCACGCTGATTGCCTGGCCCCCGTTGCTGCTGCTATCGGCGCTTGGCCGGCATCTGGCAGGTGCATCTGTGCAACTGCCGTTCCTGCGGGACGTTGAGGCACACGTGCGCTTGCTGGTGGCATTGCCTGCACTGATTGCCGCCGAGTTGCTGGTCCATTCACGCATTCGCCCGATTGTGAAGGCTTTTCTGGCGCGCCGCATCGTCCGCCAGCAAGACCTGCCGAAATTTGTTGCCGCCATTGACACGGCCATGAACCTGCGCAACTCGGTGCCAGCGGAATTGGGACTTCTGGCCCTCGTCTTTAGTCTGGGGCAATGGAGCTGGAGAAGTCAGGCAGCTCTTCTGAGCACTACAACCTGGTATGCCATACCGCAGAGCGGCCACTTGCACCTTACGGCCGCCGGATATTGGTATGTCTACGTGAGCGTTCCAATTTTCCAGTTCATTCTGCTGCGCTGGTATCTCCGATTCTTTATCTGGTTCCGCTTCCTGTGGCAAGTTTCCAGGCTTGACCTGCACCTGATTCCCACTCATCCTGACCGGGCAGGCGGTCTTGCGTTCCTCGGCAAGAGCGCTTACGCCTTTAGTCCTATCCTCTTTGCACAAGGCTCATTGCTTGCAGGCCTGATTGCAAGCCGCGTCCTGCACGGAGGCGAAAAGCTGCTCTCCTTCAAGATGGAGGCGATAGGATGTATCGGCTTTTTTCTTGCGTTCGTGCTTGGACCGCTTACCATGTTTACGCCTCAGCTCGCCGGGCCAAGCGTAAGGGGTTGCGCGAATATGGACTACTTGCCAGCTCCTACGTGGAAGAGTTTGAGAAGAAATGGGTCGTCCGGGACTCTTCTGCCGATGATGAGCTCCTGGGTACCGGCGACATCC
>JASLFF010000838.1 GCA_030150795.1 Terriglobales bacterium
CGAAGTCTGCTCTTAATAGAACTATGAACAGTTCCAGGAGTTCAGGGTTCTCCAGGACCTCTGTGGGGGTGCCGTTGAGTCTTCTTAATTCGGCGATAAATTCGTCATGAGGAAGATTAAACGAGATGGGTTCAGTTCGGGGACATTGGGGTGCACGGCGGCCAGATACAAATAAATGTTGAGGTGGAGTGCTGTGCCGGCGAAAGAGTTCACGTGCCAGCTCGAACGAGATCGTGGCCCCCATGCTATGGCCATATAAAGCGTAGGGAACATCTAACTCAGGCGCAATGCGGTCGGCAATTGCGTTCACCAGCGGAGCGGTCTGAGTAAATGCCTGCTCTCTTAATCTCTTGCTTCGTCCGGGCAAATGCACCAGGCATAGATCAATCTGCTCAGGAAACCACCGCTGCCAGCTGCGGTACACCTCTGAAGTTCCCCCTGCATGCGGAAAACAAAACAACCGTAGTGATGGAGCCTGACCCCGGGATAAATGGTCAAACCACAGGAGATTGGAATTGACTGAAGATCTGCTAGCCGTCATGGAACCTTGATCCCTAAAACTTTCGCGTGCGCCGTACAGTCGCAACTGCGATGAAAACAGCCTTACGCGAGTTACGACCCGCGAATGGTCGAGCGGTAACACTCGGAAAAAGATTCACTCCCGTTCGAGAATGACGAGATATTCCGCGCGTCCCGAATTGAACGTAAGGTGTGTAATTGCATATTCGGGTGGAACAAAATTTGTGTCGTTTAGTTTAGCCTCAAGTTCCTGCGCGTCTTTGGCAAAGATGACGCGATAGCGAGCACGAGCTATTTGAGTTGGATTCATGCCCTCACAGTCTACGTTAAGGAAAGCCGCACTCGCAACCGCCGGAACCTTTCGCGATCTCTCGATCTGCTGAAATTTTGAAGTTCACGGTATTTCGGCTGCTGGTTTTTGCTCAGAAGCAAGGGCAGTTCCTTTTCGTTGGGGTGACGGGTTGAGGATACCAAGCCCATCCTTTAGATAAGCTCCATTTACCCTCGCGAACCACAAGCGATCTCCTCACAAAATATTCGTGACAAAAACGCGATCAAGCTCCGAGGCGATGTCCTTGCCGAACCCTGGACGTCTCGAGGGGGCTTATCCAGACTTGGAGAGACACGCCCAATGACTAAGACGTCCCTTGCGGTCCTTCAGTCGTATCAAGCAAGGCTGGTTCCCCTTGAACAGAATCTTACTGCTGCTGTTTTTCCATTTATGAAGATTTTTCCCGCAGAATTTTGTGTTCGCCAGGCGCGCGAAAAGGGGATGCTTCCCCAGATACGGACAGAGTACAACTTGAGAACGATTTTCGCGATCGAACGTCATTTCCCGTTCAAGATCCAGACACTTGGCCGTGCGTGCGGCGGAAGCGGCTTTGCGGACCCATTGATATTGAAACCTTTCCAAATTCCTGCAACTCGGTCACATAGGTAATGGAGGAAAAAATATCACAATGAGCTAAGTAGATCAGCTCTCGGCAATAGTGAATGCAATAACAGGTTACTTAATCAGGAAATAACAATGACAAAACATATTCGCTAGCCGGCTTATTGTTTTCAATTGCTTTAGCCAAGAACGATAACCCTAGGCAGACATTAGAAAGATCATGAAATTTGGTCGTTCAGATTGCGCTCAAAGAGGATGCGTCGGGCCGTCGCCGTGAGCATTTTCTCGATTCTGCTGCACCGCCAATGGTGTGTGACATGGCTGCGAAGATTAATTGCTTGCCGTCAGTCGTTCGCGCGAAATCTTATCTTATCTCTGTGCTGAGATTCCACAAAGAAGGTCCGACTTTTGAAATTGCCATTGAGCATGAGCGACTGATGCTGCATTGTTAATCGGCATAAAATTAATAGCGTTCGTGCCAATGTGGGAATAGATTGCGGCTGTCGTTGTGTCAATGTGGGAATCACATCTTGTACCGTTTTGAAATACTGTCAGGTAAGCGCGTGCCAATTTGGGAATGGTGTGTACGCTAGTTATACCAATTTGGGAATAGATTCTAATTAGCTTGTGTACTAGCCTATGACTAGCTTTCGGCTCTACTCCAAATCATTAGCAATTTTTCATTCTGAAGGATTGACAATGCATCGCACAACTGGTATTCAGTTACCAGCAGGGTTCGACCAAGCTACCTCACTTCGTTCTTGTCCTGAACATTAGTTTGGTCTAGAAATGGCGGCAGCCTGCTTTCAGCCAACGCATGTAACTCTCTGAAACTTTTCTTGTCAGGGAGGCGCTTTGTGAAGATGGAGAGACTCATCTCCGTCCTCATGCTGGTGAGTTAAAGGGAGACCTGAAGTGGACAACAGCGAAGACAAAACAATTTACAAAGCAGTTATGAATCATGAAGAGCAGTATTCGATCTGGCCGGCCCATCGTGAATTGCCGCTTGGATGGAAAGATGCAGGCAAAACGGGAACAAAGGCTGAGTGTCTGGAATATATTGGCCAGGTTTGGACAGATATGCGTCCGTTGAGCTTACGGATCAAGATGGAACAGGCCGCGCAATCTGGAAAGTAGGCTCGCGATTATTCACAGCAAGACTTTCAAAAAGTCCGGCGATGCTCTCTCTGTACGAACACCGGGCGTGTGGTTTTGGACAACACTTTGGCATCCCCCATGCTTTCAGCAACAGCAGCACTTGACGCACGCTCTTTGTCCCAACCGGATCAAGTCGGGACACCTGCTCCTACTCCGATCCATGTAGGTCTTGTTGTATTTCATTCATTGGCGGCACACCACCTTGCTGAGCTTGTTCGAGTCAACAAGATGGTCCCAGTGGTTCTGACGGATCATGTGAAGGTCGCCCACCCTTTTCCTGCAGGCCAGCGTGTTGTGGTCCTGATTGATCTTTGGGGGTTGCCGCTTCCATTAACGGAGTATCTTGACGGGTTGTCGGCGGCCATTCCTGGGTGTGCGTTCATGGCGCTTGATTCCGCCAAGCCGGAAATTGAAGTGGCCCGCTTGCTCCACTCTGGGATTGCCGGCTTTATTACCCACAGTGAGTCTTCCCAGCTGCTTGGCGCCGCCATTGAGGCAGTCGCTGCGGGCCGCGTGTGGGCATCTCGTGAGATCATTCGCATCTACGTGGAGCTTACGTCGCAACGCTTTACTGTAAGCAGCGGTGTGGAGATGCTTACCGCACGGGAGAATCAGGTGCTTGAGCTCCTGCGCAAACGATACTCGAACCGGGAAATGGCGCAACTACTGCGCATCTCTGAGAGCACAGTGAAATTCCATGTA
>JASLFF010000513.1 GCA_030150795.1 Terriglobales bacterium
TACAAAATGGCGTTCGGCTTGGCCATGCCGAGCAGAATCTGGAACAACACCAGCCAGCGCTTCAGGCTCACGGTGATCAAAAAATTTTCCTTGGCATGCGCTTTGCCGTTTTTGCCCAGTTGCGCTGCAAATTCCGGGTGCGTGAGCAGGTAGCGGATCTGGTAAGCGCAGCCTTCCACTGAATGCACCAGCACCCCAGTGAGCTTGTGGACAATTTGCGAGGTAATTCCGCCGACAGCTCCTGCAACGACTGGTTTTTCTTTCCAGAGCCCCTCGGTCACGGTGAGCCCAAAGCCTTCTCTCAGCGACTTCTGCACAATCACGGTGGAAGCACGCTGCAGAGCATTAATTTCCAGGGCTGACCACGGTGGCAGATTCAGGATGATAATATCCGGATCGTCGCCCGCCGCTTCCATCACTTCCTGGAGTACCACTGCGCCCTCGGGATCGTCCGTAGCGCCGCCGCCGGCCAGCACCAACTGGCAATCCACATATTTCTTCACTAGCTTGTAGGCTTCCACCACGCCGGCTGGGTCTTTCAGCCGGTCAAAGCGGGAAATCTGGGTGATGACGGGGCGCGAGCGATCAATACCAAAATCGTCACAAACTTTGTTGATGAACTCCTCAGGAAGGTCTTTGTTCTTTTCTGAAAGCGGATCGATCGAAGGATAAAAAAGATACTGCGGGCTGGCGAGTTGCCGTGTAAATGACGGCGCGGAAAAGATGGTGGCATCATACTGCTCCACCAGTGGTTTCAAAAACTCCCATACCCGCGAGTGCGGACTTGAAAGATCGATGTGGCAGCGCCATATCCATTTGCCATGCTCAGGAGATCGCGAGCGGACCAGGCCCACCGGCTGCGGATCGTGAATCACGATCAGGTCTTCGTTAAACTCCATGCGCTTGCGGTTCTGCTCACTGTAAGCCATGAAGATGTCCATGATCTGCTGCGTCAGGTTGTATTCGCCGCCGTGCAGCGCATTGTGGAAGCCTTTTGTGACCTCAAAAAAGTCATTCCCACCGGTGATTACGTCCCAGCGCGTGCCAATTTCCAGCTCATTCATCAGGGGAATCAGGCGGTTCAGGATTTCCGCTACGCCTCCGCCTACCGCCGTGGAATTGACCATCTTCACCGTCTTGCCGCGAAGATGCCGCGCTAAAAAGCGAATTTCATCAAGTTCCGGCTTGCCAATGATGGGCCCATAATCTTCAAACTTTGGCGGAGCCGGAACAGGGGGCTGCTCTGTTCTGATGCGCGGATGCTTGCGGCGCTCTATGAAATGCGCCGGCAAATCTGTCTGGCGGAAACGACGCTCAATGCCTGCTGGCGACGCAGGCCCGGGCTCCTTCACCGGCTTTTGCGCGATCTCGCTCGCTGGATGTTCCTGGCGACCGGGCCCTCCAGCTTTGCCGCCCTCATCGGCCATCACAGTCTTCGCCTGGTTCTTGTGCTTCATCCAACACTCCAGAATTGCTCTTCCAAAACCGTGCGCAAGTGGCAGGTCACTTGCGGCCCATCTCTGCTTCCACAACTTTCAGGATGCCGCGCCGCACACCCTCCAGCGTCAAAGTGTAAATATCAATTTTGTTTACCTTCTCTGCCGCCTGGGATAAATCCAGTTCCCTCTCCAGCCAGACGGAGAAATCATTGGTGTTGAGCTTGAGACGCAACCGGGCATCGATAAAGTGGTAATAGATGGCGTGAATGCTCACTTTGCGCAAGCCTTCAGCAAACTCTTCCAGATTGCGCGCCAGATAGGGTGTGGGTATCACCACCAGGTCTGAAGCCATCAGATAGAAAGGCTCCATTGCGGCGCGTGTTGCGGCCCTTGGGTTCTTCTGCAAGTAAGTCTCAATGATATGGATCAACCGCTCGCGTAGCGCTGCAATGGAGGTAAATTCGCGTACGTCAATGGCGGCCAGCCTCTCTGCCAGTTCAACTTCATTACACGATGCAAAAGCCCAGTGTGAAAAATCATTGGAAAAGCCGCCGCTGATAAAGTGGTGCTCCGCCAGGGTCTGAAAAGTATGTTGGAAAATGGATGATTCCGGACACGTGCGTATGGCCTCCAGCAACTCCATGAGCGTGGCTGCCTTTTCCCGTCCAATGCGCAGAAGATGCGACGCCGAGTTGAAATAAAATGGCGAGCGCGCCCACCGCGGATGAGTTGTAGGCAGCTGAGGTGCGGCAGCCATGGGGGAAACTCCTCTTGCCAAACGGGCGCATGCCCGAATTCTTGTAACTGAGAGTTGTAGGATGCCGCGCTTACATGCGCTGTTGCGTTGTTGCTTCGCTTTTCATGAGAGGATTTAGTGGCGGCGTAACCTGGAACTGGGCGGCGCAAACAAAAACGAGAAACCGATTCCAATCAGCATCATCCAGCCCAAATTGCCACGAGCCGATTCGTCCGCCACTTGAATATTTCCCACGGGGCTGAAAAGGAAGCTGGCAAATATCATGGCAGCCACTACCGTCCCAATGATCCCTGCCCGCGATCCGAACAGACCGGCAATGATCAGCAGCACAGCCGTGAAGATGAGAGGAGCTATATTCTTCCATGTGTGGCCATTGGCTGCAGCGGTTAAAGCCACGGCTGCCAGCGCACAAACCAACGCGCCCATCGCGGCATCCACCAGCGAAATTGCCCAGAGCTTTCCAGCTGCTGTTTTCACTGTGGCCTTGCTGATTAGATGAGTTACATGCATGCTTTTTTCTCTGAGATTAGGATGACAAAAGGCAGGGTTGCTGTGGGAAAAAATCCAGAGCTGAATGCAAAATTCGAGAGCTGCTCCCAAAACGTGCGTAAAAAAAGCACATGAACGTGGCAATTAGCCACAATTTGGCAACAAAACGGAAGGGATATGAGTTTTGAAATCCAGCATCTACTCTGGATTTGGCTCCTAAAGCCGCATCGTATAGATTGAAGGTTTCGCCGGTCCCTGCACAAAATTCAGTTTCCATGCATACTGCTGATCCATTTCTCTTTCAGCTGTTTTTCATCTTCGTGTGGGCCAAGCTCTTTGGTGAAGCCTTTGAGCGGATGCGTCTTCCTGCCGTGCTGGGCGAGATTCTTGCCGGCGTGCTTTTGGGGCCATACGGCGCGCGACTGGTGGTTCCGACAGACGCAATTTACGCAATCGGAAACATTGGCGCCATCCTGCTGTTATTCACGGTTGGCTTGGAAACGCAGCCCAAGGACCTGATCAGTATAGGCCGCACGTCCCTATCTGTGGCCCTGGCCGGGATTGCGGTGCCTTTTATCTTTGGCGTCTCCTACATGTTGTTGCGCCATCATCCGCCGCATGAAGCTGTGTTTGTGGCAGCTGCCATGGTGGCCACCAGCGTTGGAATAACAGCGCGTGTGCTGGGAGACATGAATCTGCTGCAAACGGTTTCAGCCAGAATTATCCTGGCCGCGGCCGTTTTTGACGACGTACTGGGCATGATTGTGCTGGCCGTGGTGGTTGGGCTGGTTTCTTCCACCGGGCTGGAGTGGGCGCAGCTTCTCATCACGGCGATTGAAGCCATCGGCTTTGCGTTGCTCATGATGTTCTATGCGCCGCGCGTGGTCAAACGCATGGAGCCCGGCATGGAACGCATGTCCACGCAGGACGCTCCTTTGATCATTGCGCTGGCCATCTGCCTGGGGCTTTCTTATGCCGCTGTAAAGATCGGCATGGCTGCAATTATCGGCGCGTTTTTTGCCGGCCTGGCATTTGCGGAATACTCGCCACGATGGAACCTGCGCTCGCGCGTTTTTTCCATCAATGAATTTCTGGCGCCTTTTTTCTTTTTCAGTATGGGCGCCCGTATGAATATGGGCGTTTTTGACCGCAAGCTGCTGGTCTCGGCCATCGTTATCTCGATTCTGGCAATCATTTCTAAATTGGTGGGATGCGGCTTGCCGGTGCTGCACGTCGGCTGGCGAACAGCATTGAAAGTGGGAATCGGCATGGTCCCACGCGGCGAAGTCGGGCTGATCGTTGCCTTGGTGGGCTTGCAGATGAATATCGTTTCCGAATCGGCTTATGCCCTCGTCATTTTTATGACCGGTATTACGACGTTGGTTGCTCCGCCAATCATGAAGCTGGCTTTCCGTGATGAAGTTTCGCCGGAGCCAGCCATGGTAGAGCGACGAAGCACGGCCATGTGAAATGCAAAAAAAGCTGACCAGGAGGTTTGGGGCCTTTTGGTCAGCTTTCTATGGTTGCCAATGACCTCCGCAAAAGGGTCATGGGGTCAACTTGGTGCGCGGGGCGCGATTCAATGGTCCTCTCCGGGACCTGCTGAAATGCGCCTTTCGAGTCAACGATGACCTGAATATAGCCGCATCCAGTAACAATGGATGTGATGCCGGTCACACAATGCAGAGTGGGGCCGAGTCCGGCGACAATCGCATATAATTCGCTGTTAACTTTTTGCCAATGGAGATGAACAAAAATGCCGGGAGTAACAGGGCGTGTGGCGCTGGTAACGGGAGCTTCGCAGGGGATTGGCCGCGCCTGCGCGCTGGCGCTGGCTGAAGGCGGCGCTTTGATCGCGCTGGCAGCACGCAATGAAGAGAAGCTGGCCGCGGTGGCGAAAGAAATCGCCGACAAAGGCGGTCAGGCGGCCACGTTTCGCATGGACGTGGGCAATGAAGCTGACGTCAAGAGCGCGGTGAAAGCCGCGATCGAACGGTTTGGGAAGGTTGAGATTCTGGTCAACAATGCCGGCGTGACCAAAGACACGCTGTTGATGCGGATGAAAAAAGAAGACTGGGATTCAGTCATCCAGACCAACCTGAGCGGAGCTTTTTATACCACGCAAGCCGTAATAGGTTCGATGCTTAAGCCGCGCTGGGGACGAATCATCAACATCAGTAGCGTCTTTGGGCAGACCGGCCAGGCGGGCCAGGCAAATTATGCGGCTTCAAAAGCCGGGCTCATCGGTTTTACCATGGCCATCGCGCGCGAAGTTGCTTCACGCAATATCACCGCGAATGCGGTTGCGCCCGGTTACATCGAAACCGCCATGACAGAAGCTCTCTCAGCGGAATTGAAGTCCAAAGTGAATGAAGCTATCCCGCTGGGCCGTCCCGGGACTGACATGGAAGTTGCACACGCGGTCCGCTTCCTGGCCTCAGAGGAAGCAAGCTATATCACCGGACATGTGCTCAAGGTGAATGGCGGAATGCTGATGGGCTAGTCAGCATATGCTACGAGAACAGCGCTCCGCTCCTATCATCCTGCTTTCCGTCTTCACAGTTATTCTGACTTGGTCTGCCGTTCGTCCGCACGATTACTTCACTTGGGTTCTGGAAGTATTTCCGGCATTTCTGGCGCTGGCAGCGCTGGCTATCACTTATCGCAGATTTCAATTCACCTCATTTGTCTATCTGCTCATTACGCTGCATGCATGCATTCTGTTTGTAGGCGGACATTACACCTACGCCGAGGTTCCGCTGTTTAACTGGATTCGCGACCATTTTCATCTGGCGCGAAATGATTATGACCGCGTGGGGCATTTTGCCCAGGGCTTTGTTCCGGCTTTGGTGGCACACGAAGTTCTGTTAAGGCAAAATTGTTTTGAAGCGCGGATGGTTGTTCTACATCGTATTGAGTATCTGCATGGCGGTAAGCGCGGCTTATGAGTTGCTGGAATGGCGAGTTGCAAGTGGGTACTGGATCGGCAGCGGACGCTTTCCTGGGCACGCAGGGCGATCCATGGGACATACAGGAAGACATGGCTACGGCAGGAGTTGGCGCATTGACCGCTCTGCTGTTTTTCTCCGGCTGGCATGACCGGCTGATAGCCCGGATGGAAACGAAAAAAGCCGCTTCGCAATCGGCTGGTTGAACCAGATGTTGACGATCCTACAAGCCGACAGTCCGGAACACGTCTCCACGGCGCGCCAGCTGATTGAAGAATATGCAGCATGGCTGGAATTCAAACTCTGCTTCCAGGGCTTTGAAGAAGAGATGCAGTCAATGCCAGGCAAATATGCGCCTCCGGCAGGCCGCCTTCTGCTGGCGCTGTGGGACGGGAAACAGGCAGGCGTGATTGCGCTGCGTCCTCTGGACGAACCGGGCCTATGCGAAATGAAACGGCTGTATGTGCGTCCGGAGTTTCGCGGCCACAACATTGGCCGCCTGCTGGCCGAGCGAGTCATCCGGGAAGCGGCTGAAATCGGATACTCGCGAATGCGGCTGGACACCATAGCCGGCAAAATGGATTCCGCAATCGCCATGTATCGCGAACTGGGATTCAAGGAAACCGAGCCTTATTACCAGACGTCGGTGGGGCATACCTTGTTTATGGAACTGGCACTAAATCAGCAGCGGGCCACTGCGTGATGGAAGAAATTCGTAAAAATCCCGCAGTCCGCTGGAGCGACTCGTATCTAAGCAATAATACTCACTTCGTCGGATAGCAAAGTCAGGCTGGGGCCGCAAGAAAACGGAACAGCAGCTGGAAATGCGAATTCGCGATTGCCAAAGACCGCCCCCTGACAAAAAATGTTCTTGCAGAAAGTTGCTTATCTGGTTACTATCCAAGCACCCCGGGAATGAAGATCAAAGAGCTGGTCCCAGCATGAATATCGGCGAAACAATCAGGACTTATCGACTACAGAAAGGTATGTCACAG
>JASLFF010000518.1 GCA_030150795.1 Terriglobales bacterium
TCTGGTGTCCCGGAATGATTTCATTGCACCGTGGAGGGATCTCGCCCTCGACAATGTGCAAGTCTGTTCGGCAAACGCCACAGGCGCGCACGCGCAGAAGAACATGGCCGGGCTTAAGCTGCGGTCTTGGCGCCTCGCGGATCTCCAGCGGGCGTTTTGAGATATCGTTCGGCGAAGTTAAGACAGCAGCTTTCATCTGGATGGCTCTCGCCAAAGAATAGCAGGATAGCAGGGGAGACTCTGAATAAAGCGGCCTGACGCAGGGCAACCATTCAGGACTCGGCGGATAATGTCGGCCCCTTATGCAATTCTTATCCTTAGATTTGGAGGAAACATTTGGAGGAAACATCTTGATCTTAAGTTGTAAGATCACTCAGTGTTCATATCCGAATTTTCGAAAGTACGAAAAGAATGTCCTTGACGCTCTGTATTTATCTTTGGCCATTATCGTAATGGGATTCTGGATGAAGATCTTTTGCCGATATAAACGATCCTGGCACTTTACAAAAGCAAAGTTTCGCCATTCAACTGAGAGAATTACCTATGTTCTGGGACGAAAAGCAGAGTTGAATCAGAGGTCGACCTGTTGAACAGAGAGGGTTTTGATCCGCAGGCACTTTTGGATCGAGTACACGGCGACCTCAACTTGCTCCAGGAGTTGGTCGAATTGTTTGGCACGGAAGTTCCAGGAATGCTGGCAAGAATCGAGAAGGCAATCCAGCAGGGTTCAGCGTTAGAACTGGAAAAAGCCGGCCACCAGATTAAAGGATCAATGCTTCAGTTTTCCGCACACGCCGCTGCCAATATAGCGTTGCAATTAGAAGAAAGCGGGCGGACCGGCTCCATGGATGGAGCTGGCATGTTGCTGGAAAAGCTCAGGCAAGAGGTTAATGTATTGGATGAGAGATTACATTTTATGTTGCAGAATCGTTGAGTCGTTAATGCTAAGATCCGCGGCGCGGAAGCTCAGATTGAAGGAGCGGACGTAAGAAATGTCAATGTTGGTAATGGATTCTCGGCAGACGGAACTGCTCAGTGTGCTGCTGGTCGAGGACAATGTGGTGGATGCGAAGTTCATCACCGGATTGCTGGGTTTACCCACCGCCGCGCTGCATTGCCAGCATGTTACTCGCTTGGCCGACGCTTTGGGACACCTTGAGAGGAACAATCCCGACGTAATTCTGCTCGACCTCAATCTTGAAGATAGTGCCGGCTATGAGACTTTTAACCGTATCCGCCAAGCGGCCTTCCGTGCCGCCATTTTGGTTCTAAGCGGTTCGGATGATGAGGACTTGGCCATTAAGACGGTACGGGAGGGTGCGCAGGATTATTTGGTAAAAGGCACGTTTGATGGGCGAATACTCCTGCGCTCCATTCGTTATGCCATCGAACGCAAACGCTCTGAAGAAGCATTACGGCAAAGCCAGGCAACCGTCCGCGCCATCTTCGAAAATTCTGTGGAAGGCATCGTCATTTTTGCCGATGACGGTATCTGCCTGGAGGCGAACGCCGCTGCAGGGGCCCTCGTAAATCTTTCTCGCAAAGAGCTGATTGGTTGTCGCCTGTGCGACTTCTGTGAAAAGGGTTTTGAGGAGGTGTGGGCGCAGCTAAGAGCGTCGCAAAGCGGTCGCGGGCAGTTCTGGGCGCACCTTAAGGAGGGGGCCCGAAGGTTGGTGGATTATAGCTTTACCGCAAATATTCTTCCCGGCCAGCACCTGGCCATGCTACGTGACATTACCGAACAGCAGGATATGGAAGAACAACTACGAGATTCACAAAAAATGGAAGCAGTAGGCCGTCTGGCAGGTGGTGTAGCGCACGATTTCAACAATATCCTTGGCATTATCAGCGGTCACGCGGAGCTGCTTGAATCAAGCGCGTCCAGCCATGTAGAGCGCGGTCGCGCGGAAAAGATTATTTCGGCAACCGAAAAGGCGGCGTCCCTCACTCGGCAACTGCTTGCCTTTGGTCGCAAGCAAGTTATGACGCTTAAGTTGCTGGATCTGGCGAGTGTGCTTGAGGGAATCAGCAGCATGGTGGACTGCCTGGTGGGTGCGGAAGTGCAAATTAGTATTCAAGCCGCAAAGAATGTTGGGTTGGTGCGGGCCGATCAAAGCCAGATGGAACAAGTCATCATGAACCTGACTGCCAATGCGCGCGAAGCCATGCCCGAAGGTGGGACCCTTACGATTACTATTGATCGGTATCTAAGTTCTGACCAGCCCGAACTGCCGCCGGGTGAATATGTGCGTTTATCCATCAGTGATACTGGCGCCGGCATAAGCCAGGAAGTCCAGTCGCGGATCTTCGAGCCGTTCTTTACCACCAAAAAGACTGGTTCCGGATTAGGACTCTCCACGGTTTATGGAATCGTGAAGCAGAGCGGCGGCTACATTACCGTACAGTCAGAAGCGCAACGCGGTTCAACTTTTAGCGTTTATTTGCCGGTGATTAGTGGCAGCCATCTGAATCCAGTTCCCTCGGAGTCGCGGCAACGGTCGCATGTACCGGGACATGAAACCATTCTATTAGTCGACAATGAAGAAGATCTGCGCAATGCATCGTGCGAATATCTGGAGAGTTGTGGTTACCGGGTTCTCACCGCTGGAGATGGGAAAGAGGCGATTGAGATTTGCAACAGCTATGCTGGTCCTATTTCATTGCTGATCTCTGATATCGTGATGCCCAAGTTGAGTGGTCGTGGCCTGGTGGACCATGTGCGCAAGACCCGTCCGGGTACGAGCGTGTTGATCATTTCCGGTTATGGCGCCGATGCGGTATGGCGGCACGGTATCGCTTTAGACCCTTCCTGCTTCTTACAGAAGCCCTTTACTTTCCAGGTTTTAAGCGCACAAATTCGAGCAGTTCTTGATAAAGAAAGCTGACCCTCTGGTCCAGCTGCCGAGCAGCGCCCGTCTCGTGATACATTCAAACATTCCCTATGAACGAACGCGCTACTCCGCGTTGGCTGGATGTTCTTTGGCTCATCTTTCTTGGCGGCCTTGCGCTCATACCGCCAGTGGCCGAATTACATAAGCAACTCATTTTGCTGATCATCGGAATTTCGCAATTGCTGGAGACCCAGTTTGTGCGGCTTGCGGGAAAGCCGGGTCCGGCAATGGCCGTGCTAATCAAGATCGTTCTTGCAACGGTTCTGATCAATCACACGGGAGATCCGGCAGCCATCAATAGCGGTTACTATCCGATCTACTATCTTCCGGTAATGACTGCGGCCATGTATTTCGGGCCGGTCGGCACTCTGCTGTGGACGCTGGCTGCTTCATTAGCCTATAGCTCGTATCTTTATCAGGCGAACTTGCACTTCACCATTACCGCCAGCAGCATGTCTGAATTGCTGATGCGGGTCCTTTTCTTCTTTTTTGTAGCGATGACCGTGAATCGCTTCGTAATGCAGTATCGTTTGCAGGTTCGGAGGTATCAGGTTCTTTCCGAAACGCTTACTGAGGCGAATCGCAATTTAAAACTCGCGCAGGACGAGGCCCGCAGGGCTGAAAGGCTTGCCGCGCTCGGCCAGCTTTCAGCCGGCCTGGCCCATGAAATACGCAATCCGTTGGGCGTGATCAAGGGTTCGGCGGAAATACTTACTCAAAAGCTGGACAACGCAAATCCGCTCGCGCAGGAACTCGCTGGATATATTTACACTGAAGTCAATCGTGTGAGCGCCCTGGTAAGTCGCTTCCTTGATTTTGCCCGGCCATCGCAGCTTGATCTGAGTACTCATGATATTGCCACGGTTGTTGAACGGTGTTTGAAGACGGTTTCTGAACAGGGCGCATGTAAAAAGGTCACCATAAAACGTGACTTTGCTCCCGGCTTGCCGCAGGTGATGCTGGACCACGATTTATGCGACCAGGTCTTCACCAATCTATTTATGAACGCCTGCGAAGCTATGGGAGAAAAAGGCGGAGAATTGCGCGTCAGGCTTCGTGCGTCCGACGAAGAAGCAGAAACACGAGGCGTTGTGGTGGAAATTGAGGATAGCGGTCCTGGGGTTCCGGCGGAAATGAAGGAGCAGATATTCAATCCTTTTGTAACGACTAAAAAATCTGGAGTGGGGCTGGGACTCGCAATCGTTTCCAAAATTATCGACGCTCACGCAGGCTCTCTCAAGCTTGTGAGCGAGCCCGGCCATGGGGCTTGTTTTCGAGTTGAGTTTCCTGCGGTGTCTGTCATGCAAGACCAGTCCGTGACAAAAGCAAACTGACCTATGGCGAATATCCTTATCGTTGAAGACGAGCCGCGTATGCGGCGATTGCTTGAGATCAGCCTGGGCGAAGACGGCCACACCGTTTACACGTCAGGCGACGCTGAAAGCGGATTGGTACATTTGCGAAAAGCTCAGGCGGATCTGGTAGTAACCGACCTGAAACTTCCCGGCCTGAATGGTCTTGAATTCTTGCAGGAAGGGAAGCGCCTCAACCCCGCACTGCCATTCATTGTGATGACAGCATACGGAAGCGTTGAAACCGCCGTGGACGCAATGAAAGCCGGAGCGAGCGACTATGTGCTGAAACCCTTCACCATGGCCGAAATGAAGCTCGTTATCAATAAAGAGCTCGACGTCCAGCAGGTGCGCGATGAAAACGTTCGCCTGAAAGAAGCCTTGGGAAAGCGCTACCATTTCCAGAATATTGTTGGACACAGCAAAAAGATGCAGGAAGTTCTTGCGTTAGTGGCGCGCGTAGCGCCAACAAATTCCACGGTGCTCATTGGCGGTGAAAGCGGCGTGGGCAAAGACCTGATCGCGCGGGCCATTCACCAGAATTCAAGGCGTGCCTCCGGCCCGTTCATTAAGATCAACAGCACGGCCATTCCAGACACGCTTTTTGAAAGCGAACTCTTTGGCTTTGAACGCGGGGCCTTTACCGGTGCGCTGGCCAGCAAGCCGGGCAAGTTTGAGCTGGCGGATAAAGGAACCCTCTTTCTCGATGAGATTGGCGACGTGCCGGCGGCCATTCAGGTGAAGCTGCTACGCGTCTTGCAGGAACGCGAGTTTGAGCGGCTGGGCGGAACCAAGACTCTGAGAGTGGACATACGTATGATCGCCGCAACGAATCGCGATTTGCGCGCCGCCCTGGAAGAAGGCACATTTCGCGAAGACCTTTATTACCGGCTGAATGTTGTGCCAATCGATATTCCGCCGTTGCGTGAACACAAGGAAGATATTCCGGATCTGGTGAATCATTTTCTCGCGCGATTCGCCGCTGACAGCGAGAAGGAAATCGAAGGCATTACGCCCGCCGCACTCGACGCGCTGATGGAATACCACTGGCCGGGCAACATCCGGCAGCTTGAAAATAGCGTGGAGCGCGCGGTGGCATTGTCGCCGGGGCGAGTGATCGATGAGAAAGACATCCACCTAGATGCAAGGTTGAGCAAATCTGGGGCTGCGGCGTCCTCCGCCAATCAATTTCTTCCTGAAGGAATGACTTTGGAGCAGTGGGAAGACAACATGATCCGTGAAGCCCTGCGCCGCGCCAATGGCAACAAAAGCCAGGCCGCACGATTGCTTGGACTCTCCCGGAATGCGCTGCGTTACCGGCTGGACAAAATCGGCGTAGCCGACGAAGGAGAGTAAAGGCGAGTTGCAATAAGAAAGGCCTCAAACATCGAGGCCTTTTCTGCTGAATGTGGTTCGTGCCTAGCGTTGGCCCCAGAGCGATAGCTCAGGCTTGCCTGAATTGGGATTCGCCTTTCCATACCACAATTCAAAGCTCCGAACGAAGCGGTCGCCTTGAAGCGCGATCGCGCGGCTGTGGCCGCCGGCGCGGATGACGTCGCGCACCTGCAGAACTTCCGGCTCGCCGTCGCCATAGAGGACCACGATTCGGTCAAACTCTATAGGTGCATTCTTAATGCGTATTTGCAGAAAACGGT
>JASLFF010000802.1 GCA_030150795.1 Terriglobales bacterium
GCGAAAGCCCGCTTGCTTCATGGCTTCCAAAATCAGTTCTATGGCTTCTACATTGGCCTTGAGCGATGGAGCAAAGCCGCCTTCGTCGTCGACTGCTGTGTTGTAACCGCGCTTCTTCAGCACTGACTTAAGCGTGTGAAAAATTTCAGCGCCCCATTGCAGCGCTTCAGAAAACGTTTCCGCGCCCACGGGCATGGCCATGAATTCCTGGAAATCCACGTTGCTGTCGGCATGCGCGCCGCCATTCAAAATGTTCATCATGGGAACAGGCAAAACGCTGGCGCTCACGCCTCCAAGGTAGCGATAAAGCGGCGTCTTCATGGCGTTAGCACTAGCGCGGGCGCAGGCCATGGATACGGCAAGAATAGAATTTGCGCCCAGCTTTGCTTTGTTAGGTGTGCCGTCCAGCTCGATCATGGTGTCATCAATGCGGCGCTGGTCTGCGGCGTCAAGGCCTTGCAGTGCGTCAGCGATTTTTCCGTTGACGTTCTCCACCGCGTTTTGCACGCCTTTGCCCAGGTAGCGATGCTGATCGCCATCGCGAAGCTCAACCGCTTCGTGCTCGCCGGTGGAAGCGCCACTGGGAACAGCCGCGCGGCCCACTGATCCATCCCCGAGAGTAACCTCGGCTTCAACAGTTGGATTTCCGCGCGAATCCAGAATTTCACGTGCATGTACGTCAACAATACCTGTATCCATGAATGTCCTTGGTGGCCGTAAAAGACCAGTTGCGAAGAAGGTGATTATAAATGAGGCATTACGCTACGGGCCGGATAGCCGCAGGGTGTTCGGCATTCATCGAATGTTCCCTCAATCGCTTGTAACGATTTTCCCGGAAGGGCCACTACCAGCATAGTTGAAGTCACTTACAAATCAAATTAGGAGTTGACCAAACAGAAGAAGAGGTTGTGCATATGAAAGAAAGCTTTAGAAAGTATTTGTGTGTTTCCAAGACTTCCCTGCTGCGGTTTTGTTTTACGCTGCTTTTGGTTATAGCCACCGGCGTCGCCGCACTGGCCAAAATAAACGAGAAGCCGCGCAGCTTCTCACTGCAAGACAAATCGCAGGAACAGGTGCAGCTCAAGACCCTGCCCGCGATCAATGCCGATGCCTTGATCGCCGAAGATAAGGGGCGCGACAAGAATCCGCAGCGCCCGGGCCCGATGCGCTTCGCAGTGCCCGCCAAGGTTTCCTATACGCTGACCAATTCCGGCACGTGGCAAAACCTGCCCGACGGCCGTCTGTGGCGGCTGCGCATCCAGTCACCGGGAGCCAAGAGCATCGACCTTGGCATCACCCGCTTTGAAATGCCGCAGGGCGCCAAGCTCTGGATCTACGATCCGGCGCATAATACCGTGAACGGCTCCTATACCGCCGCTAACCGCAATCCGCGCGGCGAGCTGTGGACTCCGCTGGTTATCGGCGACACCATCGTGGTGGAAGTCTTTGTTCCCACCGGAGTCGCTCAGCCGGTGATCGAGATCACCCGCGTGAACCAGGGCTACCGCGGCCTGGGCAAGGGAGGCCTCTTCGGGGGTAGCGAGGGCACCTGCAACAACGACGAGATTTGCCCCATCGGCGATCCTTATCGCCCCGAAGAGATACAGGCTGTGGCCATGTACACCATCGGCACCGGTGCCATGGAGGGAGCCTGTACAGGAACGTTGCTGAACGACATTCCTCAGGACCACAAGAACTACTTTCTTTCGGCCAACCATTGCCTGGAAGGTGGCGGCGATCCATCCACGATCGTGGTCTACTGGAATTTCGAATCGACCACCTGCGGCACGCATGGTCCCGGGTCTCTGGCCGACAACCAGACCGGCGGCGCCACGCTGCGTGCCAATTGGGCCAACAGCGATTTTGCCTTGTTCGAGCTGAACAGCACGCCGGACGCTAGCTACAACGTCACCTATGCGGGTTGGGACGCCACCGGCGTAGCTCCCTCGGGCACTGGGATAATTCATCATCCCTCCACCGACGTGAAGGCAGTCAGCACTTCCAACACGGCTCCGCAGCCCGCCGACTGGACCGGCATCCCCCCCGATGATGGCACGCTCGATCCCGCCGGCAATCACTGGAAAGTCAGCTACAACTCCGGAGTCACCGAACCGGGTTCATCCGGCTCCTGCTTGTTCGACTCTACAAATCACCGCTGCATCGGCCAGCTTCACGGCGGCCCTTCCGCGTGTGGCCCGGCCATTCCCGGCCCTACGCAAAATGATTACTACGGAATGTTCAGCGTGAGTTGGAACGGCGGCGGCACATCGGCGACGCGCCTGAAGGACTGGCTCGATCCCGCCAACACCGGTACCCTGACCAACGACGGCGATCCGCATATCACCACTGCCAACGGAGTTCACTACAACTTTCAGGGAGCCGGTGAATACGTCGCGCTGCGCAACGCGAGCGGACTGGAGATCCAGACGCGCGAGTCGCCTATCGCGACCACGTTCAATCCCGGTCCCGATCCCTACGACGGAGTGGCCTCCTGCGTCAGTCTCAACACGGCGGTGGCCGCGCGCGTGAACAATCACCGCGT
>JASLFF010000586.1 GCA_030150795.1 Terriglobales bacterium
ATCAAGGCCCACGTCGGCGCTGAAGTCACGATCAAAGATGAAAATGTCGCTGCCAATCTCCCGCTGCTATGTGTATCGCAGCAGGGATATCAGAACCTCTGCCAACTTCTGTCAAAAACCAAACTGCGCATGCCCAAGCACTCACCCTCGTCTGCCCGATTTTCGGAACTGGAGGAGTATGGGGCCGGTCTAGTATGCCTCACAGGCGACGAGCAAGGGCCGCTAGCTGCTGCTTTGGAGCATGGCGGCAAAGATCAAGCGCGCCGAATCCTGGCTCAACTGGTCTCAACTTTTGGACAGCAAAATGTTTATGTCGAACTCCAACGGCATTTTGACCGGCGCCAGGAGGCGCGCAACCAGGCGGCGATCGAGCTTGCTCGCGAGATGGCTCTCCCGCTGCTGGCGACGAATGGCGTCTGCTATGCCACGCATGACGAGCGCGAAATACTGGACGTCTTTACATGCATCAAGAACAAAAAGCAGCTTGCCACCGCAGGCCGGTTGCTTCAGAAGAATGCTGAACGCCACATTCGCCGGCCTGAAGAAATGTCGCGTGTCTTTGCCGATCTGCCGGAGGCCATTGCCAATACATGCGGGCTTTCAGCGCGACTGGAATTTTCGCTGGAAAACCTGGGTTATAAATTTCCTAAATATCCTGTTTCCAATGGTGGAACAGAGATTGAATTTCTTCGGGCGCAAACACACAAGGGCGCACTCAGCCGTTATTGTGAGCTCACGGAGAAGGTCAGCCGCCAGCTTAAAAAAGAGCTGGACCTGATCGAGCGGCTGGAGCTGGCCGGATACTTCTTGATTGTCTGGGACATCGTGCGGTACTGCAATGCGCACGGCATTTTGATTCAGGGACGAGGCTCGGCGGCCAACAGCGTGGTCTGCTACGCGCTGGGCATTACCGCCATTGATCCCGTGGGAATGGAGCTGCTCTTCGAACGATTTCTGTCGGAAGAGCGCGGCGAGTGGCCGGATATTGACCTGGATCTTCCTTCCGGCGATGAGCGCGAGAAGGCCATTCAATACGTCTATCAGCGTTACGGCCAGCTCGGTGCGGCCATGACGGCCAATGTCTGTACCTATCGCGGGCGGTTGGCGGCGCGTGAAGTCGGAAAAGTTTTTGGCTTCGATGCCGAGACCCTGAACCGGCTTTCCGCGATGGTCGGCGGGTTTGAGTGGCGCGGGCCTAATGATACGTTCGATAACTCCTTTTCCAGCGCCGGCCTCGATCTCAGCCACAACCGCGTTGCTAAGTACCTCGAACTCTGTGTGCGGCTACAAGATTTGCCGCGGCACCTGAGCCAGCATTCGGGTGGAATGGTTGTCTGCCAAGGCCAGCTTGATTCCGTGGTGCCTCTGGAGTCGGCCACCATGCCTGGCCGCGTAGTGGTGCAGTGGGACAAAGACGATTGCGCTGACATGAAAATTATCAAGATTGATCTTTTGGGCTTGGGAATGATGGCGGTGCTCAAGGACTCCATCGGCTTGATCCGCGAACATTACGGAGAGGAAGTGGATCTGGCGCACCTGCCGCAGGATTGTCCGGATGTTTATGAGCCGATCCGCAAGGCTGACACGATTGGGATGTTCCAGATTGAATCGCGTGCGCAAATGGCTTCGCTTCCAAGAAACAACCCGCAAAAATTTTATGATTTGGTGACGCAAGTGGCGCTCATTCGCCCCGGCCCGATCACGGGGCAGATGACCAGTCCGTACCTCCGGCGACGTCAGGGGAAAGAGCCGGTAACGTATCCTCATCCCTCTCTGGAGCCGGTCCTCAAACGAACGTTAGGCGTTCCTCTTTTTCAAGAGCAGCTGCTTCGCATGGCAATGCTCTGCGCCAATTTCAGCGGCGGTGAAGCTGAAGAACTGCGCCGGGCATTGGGACACAAGCGTTCCGAGCAGCGCATGAAAGAGATCGAAAAGAAACTGCGCGCAGGCATGATGCAGAATGGCATTGGCAGCAAAGCACAGAATGAAATCGTGCAGTTCATCAGTTCATTTGCCTTGTATGGGTTCCCGGAAAGCCACTCGGCAAGCTTCGCCCTGATTGCCTATGCTAGCGCATTCCTGAAGGTGCGATACCTGGCTGCGTTTACCGCTGCGCTGCTCAATAACCAGCCAATGGGCTTCTATTCGCCCGACACAATCGTAAAAGATGCTCAGAGACACGGATTAAAGGTCAAGGCGATTGACGTAACCTGTTCGGACTGGAACTGCACTTTGGAGAACCATGCTGGAAAGATTATTGTGCGTATCGGATTACAGTATGTCCGCGGCCTGCAACAATCCACGGCAGAGGCCCTGGTGAACGAAAGACGGCGGCGGTCATTCACTTCCACAGAGGACCTGGCCCGGCGAGTTCCCGAGCTGAGCAAAGCTAATCTCTCCATGCTGGCCAGTATCGGTGCACTCAACAACATCAGCTCGGACGCACAGCTACATCGTCGCGATGCGTTGTGGCAGGTGGCAAAGGCGGGATGGCGAGTCGGATCGCTACTGCGGAATGCTATTGAAGCGGACACACCATCACCGCTTGCGCTGATGGAATTAGAAGAACGGCTCATCGCCGACTACCACGGTACCGGTTTGACGGTTGGACCTCACCCGATGGCTTACAGGCGAACCGAGATGCGGCGCATGGGAATCAAATCCGCTGTAGAGCTAAAAGCAATGCCGCACGGCAGAGCTGCAACCATTGGCGGCTGCGTGATTACCCGGCAACGGCCAGGCACAGCCAAAGGTCTTATTTTTATGACTCTGGAAGATGAGACAGGAAATTCCAACGTGATCATTACGCCGGATTTTTATGAAAAGAACCGCGCCAACGTACTGTACGAGCGTTTTGTCCAGGTCTCAGGAAAGGTCCAAAATCAAGATGGAATCGTGCATCTCAAAGCAGAAGCGATCAGGCCACTTGTCATCAGTTCGGCAGAAATATCGTCGCATGACTTTCACTGACAATTGACTTCTCAGCTATTGCAGAGCACTGCAGCAACCCTCAGGTCGAAAGGAGGCCGCGTAGCTGCTCCGCGATAGTTTGCAGCACCAACTTTTCTTCCATTTGCAGGAAGAAATGATTTCCGGGATACAGGCGTATTCGAAATGGTCCCGATGACTGTTCACGCCAAGCCTCAAGCTGCTCGCGGCTAACATCCTTATCTGCAATCCCACCCAACGCTGTTATCGGACATTTCAAGCGAGGTCTGGCAACATATTCATAAGTCTGTATGAGTTCAAAATCAGCGCGCAACACGGGCAGAAGCAGCTCCAGTAATTCCGGGTGGTCCAGTATCTCGGGAGGAGTTCCTTCCAACCGGCGAAGTTCCTGAATAAATTCAAGCCTGGGAAGATTGAAGGTGATCGGATCGGGCTCAGGTATTTGCGGAGCGTGTCGCCCGGAGACGAAGAAGTGAGCAGGCTCCAGTCCCCGTTCGGAGCGTAGCCTATGTATCAGCTCAAAGCTGATAGTCGCGCCCATGCTGTGCCCAAAGAACGCAAACGGTTTATCCAGGTTTGCAGAGATAGACGGCTCAATAGCATCTACAAGCGATTGCATTGAGGTGAAGGGTTGTTCTTGCAAGCGCGCTCCTCGCCCTGGGAGCTGTATCGGGCATACTTCCACGAAATCCGGCAAAACATTTGCCCAATTACGGAAAATGGCTGCACTACCACCCGCAAATGGTAAACAAAACAAACGCAATTGCGCCGCTGGACGCAGCTTCGTGTAGGCAAACCATGGATTATTTGCGATCTTGTTCAACTATCAAAACCTCTCGCTGCAAGCAGTAGCGATACATAGGCTCAGGATAAGTTCTCCTGCGACGCCTCGACTTCTTGAGCATCGGGCGTGTGTGATTGAGCCTTCTCCCCGGTCAGCATCGCCCGGAGTTCCAGCATTGATCGCGTAATTTTATCTATCTCGTTGGCGCGAAACCCTTCGGCTATATGAGGCAGGTATTGCTTCAAAGCATGTTTCGCCTGCGCTCCGAATTCCACGTATCCACTGGGATGGATTTTCACGCCATCGGCAACAGCGATCTTTTCATTCCACTCAATTGCCTGCTGTTCTGACAGATCGACCGGCAAATTCAACTCCATGCGCAGGCCCGCTACTCGTACAGGATATCCGCCGGGAAGCCCAAATGGGCCGGGTACGTGGGTTTCTACATCCCGTCCGTCAAGAATGTCGCGCAGCAATACAGCAGCCGTACATCCAATCACTTTATTCACCTCCAAACCACCGCTTGTTCGTTGGCTTACCAGCAAACTGCCCACGTTCTCGCAACGCTTTCCATCAATCCAAGCCTGAGCTTCCTCGACTCCAGGCTTTGGTGTGTATAAATGCAGGTGATGAGCCATGACCTGCAAGCGCTGTTGGGGCATAAGACCCAGTGAAGCTCGCAACGTTGCCGCTAAAAGAGCAATATTGCCGACGCCGCAAAAAACTGGGAGATTCAGAGCGCGCAACAGTGGATTGACTGCGTCAGGGTAACAGCCATTGACAAAAAGAGCAGGCCGC
>JASLFF010000592.1 GCA_030150795.1 Terriglobales bacterium
ATCCCGGAGTGCTGCACGTCCGCTCCGACACATTCCAGAAAATACCGCAGGATCAACGCGCAAAGGACGTTTGATCCGAGTTCGGGCTGGATGCGGTCATAAGCTGTGCTTGCAAGGTAATGCAGCTTGGCAAGAGTATCCAGCTCTGACGCTGATTCGCTCCAGCGAATAAAGTTCTCGCGGGCTATGGGCTGACGGGAACGCAAAGCAGCATCGACCTCAGAGGAGGGATCTTTCATCCTTAGCGAATCCTTCCTGGCTTTTTTAGCGTCTCACTATTCTTTCCGGCCTCAAGAACATCTCCACATCCTCTGTGCTCTTGGCGTCGCGGCGCTTGCGCCCGTTCTCATAGCTGGCTTTGACGAAGCTGCTGAACAGCGGATGCGGCTCGAGCGGTTTGGATTTAAATTCAGGATGGAACTGGCAGCCCAGAAAATAAGGATGATCCGGGATCTCCACGATCTCAACGTAAGTTCCATCGGGCGTGGCACCGGTAATACGCAGGCCGCCACCGGTCAGCACAGCTTCATACTCGCGGTTGAACTCATAGCGGTGGCGATGGCGCTCGCTAATCTCCGTCGCACCGTAAGCTTTAGCGGCCTGGCTGTTCGGCTCCAGCTTGCAAGTCCATGCGCCCAGCCGCATGGTGCCGCCCAGTTCGTCAATGCCGGTCAATTCGCGCAGCTTATAAATGATGCGGTGCGGTGTGGCCTGGTCAAACTCGCTGGAGTTTGCTTCATCCAGCCCGCAAACGTTGCGCGCAAACTCAATGCACGCTGTCTGCATGCCCAGGCAAATGCCAAAGTACGGGACTTTTTTCTCGCGCGCATAGCGGATACCGTTCAACATGCCCTCAATGCCGCGCTTGCCAAATCCGCCCGGCACCAGGATTCCGTCAAAGCCCTCAAGCTGTGTCTCGTAATCGCGATTGCCGTCTTTGCTCTCAAGCCCTTCGGCTTCCACCCACGTCAGGTTCAGCTTAAGGTTATGCGCCACCGCGCCGTGTACCAGAGCTTCCTTCAGTGATTTGTAGGAATCTTCATACTCCACATATTTCCCCACAATGCCGATATGGACTTCATCTTTGGGGTTGTAGATGCGGTGCATCAACTCTTCCCAGCGCGTCAGCGCCGGTGGTTTCGCTTCTATGCGCAGGTAGCGCAGGACCAGAGAGTCCACGCCTTCACGCGCAAACACCAGCGGCACCTCATAGATTGATGCTACGTCTTTTGCCGTGATTACGGCTTCATCTTCCACGTTGCAGAAGAGCGCAATCTTGCCTTTCAGTTCCTTGGAAAGAAAACGGTCGGTGCGGCAGAGCAGGATGTCAGGCTGGATTCCAATGCTCAGCAGTTCTTTTACCGAGTGCTGCGTTGGCTTGGTCTTGAGCTCGCCCGCCGCGCCAATCCACGGAACCAGCGTTACGTGAATAAAGATCGTGTTATCGCGTCCCAATTCCTGGCGCATCTGGCGGATCGCTTCTAAAAACGGCAGCGATTCGATATCGCCTACGGTGCCGCCAATCTCCACCAGCGCCACGTCCACGTCCTGCGCTACTTTCTTCATTGCGGCTTTTATTTCATTCGTGACGTGTGGAATCACCTGCACGGTCTTGCCCAGATAGTCGCCGCGACGCTCCTTGGTGATGATCTGTTCGTAAATGCGGCCGGTGGTCCAGTTGTTGTCGCGCAGAAGCTTGGCGTGGGTGAAGCGCTCGTAGTGGCCCAGATCAAGATCGGTTTCCGCGCCGTCGTCGGTCACAAAGACCTCTCCATGCTGGAACGGAGACATGGTGCCCGGATCGACGTTGAGATACGGGTCAAACTTCATCAGGTTGACCTTCAAGCCTCGGCTTTCCAGCAGGCAGCCGATGGAAGCCGCTGCCAGTCCCTTGCCCAGTGAAGACACAACACCGCCGGTTACGAAAATATATTTCGCTGCCATGAACTCCTCGCACGAATGGATTGATTAGGTTTTTGTAACGCCGTACAGGGGATTTTTGGGGGTTCTGCTCCCCGGCTCAAAAATGGCTTATGCCAATGGCCGTGGAAGCAATTGGGGTGCACGATCAATTATACAAGAGGTGGGCTGTGGAAATAGCTGCCTAATTTGCCACGGCGCGGTATGCGTAAAATTCTTTCGCCATATATTCGGCCTATAATAGGGACGGAGAAGATGAATGGAAAAATCAGCTGCCGTATCGCCTCCAACGGTTCCGCAATTGGAAATAAGCAGAAGACTGCTTGGCTCGTCAGCGATTGCTTATCAGAAACCCGGGGAGAGAGACATTAGCATCAGGCTGGATGTAGAAGGATTCGTCCGGCGTCTGTTGCTGTTCGATACCTACATTTTGTATTCCGTCAGGCTAAAAGAAATCCCGGAGTTGGTCCGGCACTTTGGATATCAAGGCACATTAGAGCTTCTTTCGAGCGGAGCGGTTGAGATTCGATGTGAGTGTGCCCAATTTGGAGAAGGTCAATTTTCCACGCCGCCTTATTCACGTCTGACATTCCAGTTTCATGTTGTTGAGGCTCACAACAGGGATCAATATGTGATAGACAATCTGAGTGAGATAAGCCGAACGCCGGGTCTAACTGCGCGTGAGTTAATGGAATTAAAAAGCGCGGTAATGAAAGCCGTGAAGCAGCCAGATAACCGCAAGATGTTC
>JASLFF010000603.1 GCA_030150795.1 Terriglobales bacterium
GTCAAGGCAGAATATTATCCGCCGTATGTGCCTTGCAGGTCATGCTGCCAATCCTGGTCCTGCTGCTGAACCTTCCGCTCTTCGGTGGATTGCTGGTCATCTTTCGTTGCCGTAACATTCGCCTTCCGGTTGCAATCCACCTGTTGCGAAACATTGGTTGGTGTGGTTGCGTCCTCGCTCTTTGCGCTTTCGGTTTTCGCGAAGGCCGAGATTGAGGTTGCCAGCAGGGTGACCATGAGGGTACGTGCGAGAATCATTTTCATAAATGCTCCTTTCATACAATGACTAAAGCAAGTGCAGTGCCAAACCTTTACCGGTCAAAAGCAGCCGATCTTGGAGAAAGCAAACATGTATTCTCACTGCGGAAAGGACACATCCGTATTCACTGTCGAATCTTAGACATTGGTCGAGAGTCGATTCGTCACGCGAAACTCTAAAATTCAGGGAACTGTTAGCAAAATGTTCGAGCAAGACGCGTCACGCGCGGAATAGAAGATTGCCTATGATGTTTGAGGAATCGCTGCAAAAGAGGGCTGAAGAGTGCGAACGGGAGTTGTAATAGAGCTACTGAATCGTAGGCAGCGACTCCGACCCGCCGGATTCGCGATCGAGATCGTCAGGCTGTGGTGGCCGGCCGGGCCGGGAGATCCCAAGTTTTTTCATTTTGGAAATCAAGGTAGTCCGCTTCAACCCTAATTTCGCGGCTGCGCCAGTTAGCCCACCTATCTGCCAACCGGAGGACTCCAGCGTTCTCAAGATCAGTTCGCGCTCTGAGTTCTTCAACGTGCTTTGCGCGGGAGACAGAGTTATCACTTCTGTGCTTGTTGGGGGCAATGGATTAGGAAGTATTCCATCATTTGCAAGAATTACTGCACGCTCGACCAGATTCTGCAACTCACGGACGTTTCCAGGCCACGGATATGAGCTGAACGCCGACAATGTTTCGTCAGGAATGTTTTCGATTGGCTTACCCATTTTGCGGCCGTAGATCTCGGCAAAATGTGTTACCAACGCTGGAATATCCGTACTGCGTGCGCGCAATGGTGGCAGCAGAACTGGAAACACATTCAGGCGATAGTACAGGTCGCTGCGAAATTCGTTACGCTTCACCATGCCTGCCAGGTCGCGGTGGGTTGCCGCCACCAGCCGAACATCAACCTGGTGCGTCCGACCGCTGCCCAGGCGTTCGAATTCCTGTTCCTGCAGCACACGCAGCAGTTTGGGTTGCAGTGCCAGAGGAATGTCGCCGACCTCATCCAGAAAGAGCGTTCCTTTGTCGGCCATTTCAAAACGACCGACCTTCTGCGCGATGGCGCCGGTGAAAGCGCCCTTCTCATGGCCAAAAAGCTCGCTTTCCAGCAGGTCGAATGGGATGGCGGCGCAATTCAGTTTTATGAACGGACGTCCGCAACGCGGGCTGATGTTGTGGATGGCGCGCGCGATCAGCTCCTTACCCGTGCCGGTCTCCCCTTGAATTAGAACAGTGGAATCCGTGGGCGCGACGCGTTCGACTTGCTCGAGCACCGCTTCCAGCGCGGGACTGCTACCTATGAGCTGCTCGAATCTGCGCTCACGCGAATCCTGGTCTATGCATCCGCATCTTTCAAAAGTAGTTGCCAAAACGCCCCTCCTGAAGACATGCTGAACGAGTTCTCTTTAGCGGCTAACTTTCCAGCGCCGCGCGAACACTCTCAAGCAAGGCTTCGTCGTCAAACGGTTTTGCCAGGAACTCTACGGCGCCAGCTCTCAAGGCTTGCATCCGCATTTTGGCATCACCGTGCGCGGTGATGAAGATGGTGGGAATCCTGCAATGCTCAGCATTCAGCCTGGCCTGTAACTCCAGACCGGACATTCCCGGCATGCGTATATCCGCGATCAAACATGCAATCTGCCGCTGCTGGCCGGACTGCAGAAACTCCTCTGCCGAGGCAAATGCTTGTGCCGGCCATCCAGCCGATTTCAGCAGGCCCTGCACGGCGGTGCGCATCAAATCATCATCATCGACGACTGCGACTAGTTTTGTATTTCCGTTCGTTGCCATGATCTGAGGCTACAGCCGTGCCCAAAATGGCGCAATCATACGTTGGTATGCTGGCGATAATACGGCCTGATCACCGGGAAAAAAGCAGCAGCAAGGAGTGCCCAACCGGAACGGGGCTTGTGATTAGAGAGAAGAGTGAGTACCTAAGCTACTTTTTACCCGCAGGAAGGTCGAGCTTAGCCGCCATTCGGACCAATTCTGCCAGTGAGTCAGCTTGCATCTTATGCATTACGTGCCCACGCTGGATTTTTACAGTAATTTCGCTGGTTCCCAGGTCAAAGGCTATTTGCTTGTTGAGCAAGCCCGAAGCCACCAAACCCATGACCTGACGCTCGCGTGCCGTCAAGGACTCGTAGCGGTTTCGCAGCTCCGTAACCTCGCTCTGCTGCTGACGCATCACGCGGTCGCGATCCAGAGCCTGGTGAATTGCATCCAGCAAATCCTGATCGCGAAACGGCTTGGTAAGGAACTCCACGGCGCCGGACTTCATAGCCTTCACGGTCATCGGTATGTCGCCATGACCGGTGATGAAGATCACAGGAATTCTGATTCCTTCGTCCGCCAACTTGCGCTGAAAATCCAGGCCGTTGACTCCAGGAAGTCTCACGTCCAGAACCAGACAGCTTGGCCCCTCCGCCCGTTTGCTGCGCAAGAACTCTTCCGGACTAGCGAACGTCTCGGAACGCAGCCCAACCGATTTCAACATGCCATGAATCGCTGTGCGCACCAGGGGATCATCATCAATGACGAACACTGTGGCAGCGGCTGCGGAGGTCATTCATGTGCCTCAACGCTGGCAGGCAGAGTGAAATAAAAGTTCGCGCCTCGCGGAGAATTCTCGGCAGCCCACAGGCGGCCTTCGTGCGATTCAACGATCGAGCGGCTGATAGACAGGCCCATTCCTGTCCCGTGATCTTTCGTGGTAAAGAACGCGTTGAATAACTGGTCCATCTCTTGTGTAGGCAGCCCCACGCCCGTATCGCTAACCGTTACCATGATCCCCACGTTTTCCGCTGGCTCTGACTTGATGGTGAGATCGCGTGCTCCATCCACGTCTCTCATCGCCTCGATACTATTCAGGATGAGGTTCATCATGACCTGCTGCAATTGCACTCGATCGCCCATGATTTTTGGAAGATCGTCCGCCAGCCTGGTCTGGACCACGATGGAGTACCGCGTGGTCTCATTGTGCAGAAGGACGATCATCTCGCGGATGATTTCGTTTACATCGACGGGCTCTCGCTGCGAAGTGCCTTTCTTGAAGAGCAGGCGGACATGGCTCACAATTTCCGACGCGCGCGTTGCATCTTTCACCACTCTCAGCGCAGCCGCGCGGGCCTCTTCCAGCTCAGGTTGATCGCGCGTAAGCCAGCGCACACAGGTATTAGCGTCAGTAATGGCGGCAGCAATCGGCTGCTTTATTTCATGCGCCAGGGAGGCAGACAGTTCTCCCATGGTTGTCACCCGACTAACGCGTGCCAGGTCCGCCTGCGCCTGGCGCAATTTCTCACGCTCTTGTTCTGCGCGTTTACCCGCAGTCACGTCCATCACAGTGCCCACAAATTCAATGAGCCTGCCGGATGAGTTAAAAACGGGATTGCCTAACACATGGATGTCTCTAATCTGGCCGTCAGGATGGACGATTCGATAATCCAACTCGAACGCCACTTTTTCGCGTCCGGCTGTCTCGACGGCCGCTGTGACTTTGCCTTGATCTTCAAAATAGATGCGCTTGAAGAACTCCTGGT
>JASLFF010000623.1 GCA_030150795.1 Terriglobales bacterium
GAGTACGAAAAATAGGCTTTTGGAGTTTTCCAATGAAACCTTGCTGGCGCAAAATTTGTCTGCCTTTGCTTTTGGCCTGCTGCTTTGCAGCATTGGCCCAGTCCCAGACGTCGGTCGCGGAGCCCAAGAAGGTAATAGAAGACGCGCGGCATGCGTATTACAGCTTGCGCGTGGCGGGACTGGATGAGTTCAGCGCCACCGTGAAGCCGAACTGGGAGTTGGTGCTGAAAGACCAGCTCAAAGACGATCCTGCTGCCGGGCAAGCCGGGCTTAAGCTTTTGAACGGACTCCACTTTTCCATGCTGCTGGACCGGAATGACAAAGTTACGGTGACGCACCACACTGATGTCCCGCCATCCAACGACCAGCAACGGCAGGGATTTGACCAGATTTATTCCGGCATGGACCAGGCCATTTCCGGTTTCTTTGCGACATGGGAGCTGTTCATGCTCAACTCTCCATTGCCGTCTCCTAATGGCGACTACAAACTGGAAGACCTGGGTACGCAATACCGGCTTTCCTATAAGGATGGCTCATCGGACGTGGTCACCATAATGGGTAAAAACCTGATCATCACCGATATCAGCGTAACTTCAGCGGAATTTGCAAGCTCGGTACGGCCGCAATTTGTACGTACCGCAAAAGGATTTGTTCTTACCGGATATGACGCGGATTACAAGCCGAGATCAGGTTCTGGCGTGGTGAAGTTAAGCCTGAAAATTGATCATGAGCCGGTAAGCGGCCTGCAACTGCCAGCTAGCCTGGTGATGGACAGTGTATTGGACGGCGCCCCCACACACATGGAATTGGCATTTTCAGAGCATGAAGTAAAGAGCCACTGAGCGCGCCTCAGGAGTCGGGGGGAGAGTTTCGCACCGCGCTGAGCGAAAAATAGCACAAGAATTATGACTGACCTCTATGTTGTTGTGGATCCAGATTACGGAGTTCGTCTGGAGAAATTAGCGCAGTTAGCGCCTGTGTGGATCGTAGACACGGAAAGAAACAAAGAAGCCCTTCAACGATTCCGGAAGACCCACCCACATTCCGATTACCGCGAAAAGGGGAGCGTTACATCCTACAAGGCACAAAACCCCGAAGCTCGTCTGAACAGCCTTATCGCCATCATGCCCCAGATGGAAACCCACCATGGCGAATTGGTAGAGAACGAATTTGTATTTCCTGAAGGCTTCGTCCTTGGCGTGGTTGGATTAGACATTACTGATGACATAACCAGAGCGCTACGAGAAATTGGTTTTAGATCCATTATCAAGACTCCAGAGGGGTCGAAGCCCGCAAATAGCCGGATGCGTAAAGTGCAACTGAGGGCAATCCGGGACAACGATGCTCAGGAATTCGTCGTCAGCGCCGGCGCAGGCTGGAAATCGCCAATTCTCACGATGATCCGTCCTATGCCCATCAGGCACGCGCTCTGATGTGTGCCGCCCCAGGCCCCGGCTGGTCCTTGCACATGGATTAGGCCACCCTTGGGGATAATTCCAGCAGAATTATTTGCTTTGGGCCCCTGACCAAATTTGTAGTGCCAGTAGGGAGCATCGACGATAGCGGAGAACGGGACGTAGTAGCCTTCAGGCATTTGCTGATCTCCGGAACCAATATTTTTTACCACAAAGGGACACGAAGGAGCACAAAGGAAAACTGCCGGTAGGAAGTCTCCTCAAAGGACCCTTGGCCGCAGGCGAGGGTGCCTGCGCTCCACAAATCTCTCACAATAGTTTTTCCCGCACACGATGGGCGACTGCGCTCCATAAAGAGCTAGGCCAGTTCATCTGGGTTAGCTTCAATATATGCCAGAGCTTTTTCGGCCATCTGGCGTTCGCCGGTATAGCTGAGTTTGCCAGGAGCATCGGCCAGCGGAAGCCAGTAGGCGCGCCGAACTTCATGCCGCATGGCAGCGGTAACGTTATCAATCTGGCCCGCCTGATATTTGGTAAGAAAGAAGGAGACGACCTTGAACGCCTTTTCATTGCCGGCCCATTTGCGCACATACACGTACTTGACGTCACCGAGTTTGGTGACGAGCGTAGCCTTGAGACCGGTTTCTTCATGGACTTCACGAAGAGCTGTCTCCGCCGGCTTCTCACCTGCATCGACGTTGCCTTTGGGCAGGGCGACAATGTTTTTGCGATCTTCGGGTTCGCCTTCGCGGCCGGGCTCAATCACGGCTACCCACCATTGCTTTTGCATGTGCCGCAAAACCAGCGCGCCAGCGGAAAACTCTCGTCGCATTTTGGTCAAAGAAGTATCTATCCGATCATGGAAAATGAGGTTAAGCAGCCCATTTTACGGACTTTTTGAGCCCATTTTGGGCCGATTTTGAGGTTACCAACGTCATCAAAGGTTGTCTCGTTTTTAAGATGAAAATAGAGTGAAACTAATTGTTGATGGTTACGGTTTAACTTACTGTGCAACATTTGCAGTAAACCAGCATCTTACGATAAAGGTGCAATCCGGGTGCGGCAAGTCCATGTTAAGGAGCGCCGTTGAAGAATCCGCTGAATAGAATCGTGCGTTCTGTGCGCGCCCTGGGGCGTGAACTTGCCCGGCAAACCGTTCCTGAAGTACCCCTCGTTGAGCAGCCTCGCATTCCCAAAGTCGGCATTGCGCTGGGTGGAGGCTTTGCTCGCGGCCTGGCCCACATCGGCATCCTGAAAGTCCTGGAAGAAGAAAATATTCCGGTGGACTTCATCGCCGGCACCAGCGTTGGACCGGTCATCGGCGCGGCCTAT
>JASLFF010000794.1 GCA_030150795.1 Terriglobales bacterium
GCACTGCCACAATCTCGGCTACATCCAAGAATAGGACTTTGCCCTTTGCCTTAACCGCGATTCGTAATGCCTGTCGCAAGTGGCACAAGACTCGCAAGAGGTTTGCAGCATCAACTCGGCTTACCGGAGGAAATAACGTATCTGCCGCATCGCAGAACTCGTCCGCTGTCGATTCAAGAACGGGCTTCTGATACTGAATCTCGCGTCCGCTCATGATTGAACTCCTCCGTATCCGGTTCCTCGTTTTCAACTTTCCGCTCCCAAAACGAGCCTGAAGAGTTGCAGTCTATACACAACGTGTTACATGACTGGAGCTGGCGTTCCGTCTGACCACATGCCCACGCCAACAACAAACACGTCGATTGGTTGTACGCCTTTGAATTGCGGATTCAGCATCACCGGCGATTTAGGCAGATCAGCGCCCCACGCCTTGCCTTCCAGCGGAGGCGCATAAAACATCAGGTGGGCGAGGTTGTGATCACCGTGGTCGGTGAGATAAGCCTTCTTTGACATCATGTAACTCATCGCACCGGGTTCGAGCGGCGGCAGCTTACCTTTTTCAAATGCTGTTTTGTTGCCTTCGATGATCTCGGCCTTCGTTCGCCCTGCTAATGCCATCGTTGTTCTCTCAAACGTAGCCGGCAGAACCGACCGGGCGGCCGGCGGATTGAAACAGATTGGGCCGCGAAGTTTAGGGTTCCAAAACCCCGGATCGTCGGCTGGGGACATCCACGCTCGCTCGACAAGGCAGACAAAACCATTCTTGCCTTCCACAGCCGTTTCATAGCCGTGAGGCCCAAGGACCATAATCTTTGCATCGCCCGATATCGATTCCGGCGCCGCGCTTCGAGCCAACGCAATCTCATCGTTTCGGTCTGCCATGAAGTACTGCTCGAGAGGCGCCATGCTCGGATACGATGTCTTGGGCGCCTGTCCTTGCCCTTGTTTCATTCCAATCACGCCAAGTAAGAGAGCGAAACTTAGAGAAGCCATCAGTGCCAATCTTGCTCGGTTCATCATTTCCTCCTGCCTTAGAATCACTGCCGTTTCTTAACAACCCGTCCCTTTGACATCAGACGCCGTCCCCGTCTCCGAGATTGACGGAGCGCACGAAGAGACGTGAGCCACCCCACGATATTTCTCTTTCCCACTTCCCACACCTTCGCATCTTGAGCATTCTTTGCCAGCGAGACGTAGCCCTCGACCATCGCGACCAGAAAGCTGGCAGCCTCTTCTGGATTCAGGTCGCGGCGAACTCTCCCCTGGGACTGCCCCTTCCGCAAAAGCGCAGCAACTCCGTCCTGCCAGGCCAGAAACAGCCTCTCAATTCGCTTGCGGAATTGCTCGTCCAGCGGAGACATCTCCTGTGCCAAATTGAGTAGCGGACAACCGGCTCGAATGTCTTGGGGCCGAACTGATATTCCCCGGACAATGCCGATCAAGATGTCGATGGGTTGCCCGTCGCTCAGCAGAGGACGCAACCACCCGTCGCGGACAAGTTTTGCGATGATCTCATCGACGATGGCATATCCCAGGGCTTCCTTGCCGTCGAAGTGGTAATAGAGCGCTCCCTTGGTGACGTTGGTGGCGGCGAGAATTGTATCGATGCCGGCACTCTGGAAGCCGGATCTGTGGACCTCCCGAAAAGCCGCTTGCAGCAAGCGTTCCCGCGTCCGCTCTGGATCACGCAGCCCTCGCTTCTTAGTTCGACTACTCAACATACCAACTAGTATGTATGTTACTTTGCCTGAACGTCAATCACAATTGAGCGGCTTTTGGCTGCTGATGTCCCAAATTTCGTAACCTTCCGCCAGTGTGTGTATGGAAAGCGGGAGAAACAGTTGCTCCAGCCGTTCTGGGATGGTTTCAGGAGGCTGTTAGCTTGCCACTTGTTTTCGACCGCTGAAATGCCGGTCCTGTTGTTTCACGTAATCGTTGCGGACGTGGAACACCAAATGCTTCCTTAGTTGGCGCTCAGCAGGAATTTGTGAAGTTGTGAGCCTCTTCTGCTCTCAATCGCACACTCACTGTCGAGCACCCTGAAAACTGGCTTATGTGTCATGAAAGGACAGACAATGAAACGCAAATTATTTCTATTACTTGCTGGGGCCCTTCTAGCCGGGATTAGTTCGGCGCATGCACAAACATGCACAGTGGAAGCTCTTGTCTTCCCCACCTCGGGGAACGCAGCCGTAAATACTCCTATCTGTCTCGCTGCGGGCGGGCAAGCAGCCCGTTTGCGGTTCGACAATAACAACAGCGGCTTACTCCAACTGTTCGACACAGACGATGCCGGACAGCAGATATGGTGTGCGACAGACGT
The DNA here is from genome assembly GCA_030150795.1 of Terriglobales bacterium. The sequence goes on from JASLFF010000794.1 coordinate 2,324, forward strand.
TCTCGGCCATTGCGCGAAAGGCACCTCTCTCTGTTTCCAAAGCGATGGAGACCTGGTGATTTATGACGGAGTACAGGAGTGTACGGGAAACGCAGTTTGGCACTCAGGCACCAAGGGTGCCAACGTGGGTGTCGAAGTGCTTGAGGTGGTCGATAGCGGGACAGATGGTGAACATGCCGTGATTCTGAACCATTTCAATACGACTCCCGTGATCGTGTGGCAAAGCAACAATCACGATCCCAGTTAGCCCATACCCTGCTTTGAAATCGGGGGACAGGCAAATCGTTTTTGCGCGAGAGAACGTCTTTGTCTGTCCCTGGTGTCCCAATGTCCTTGTCGGAGCGCGAGTCGATACGCGACATAAATCGCCCGTCATCTCGGCACAGCGACTTTTACCAAAGGAAAAAGAGGAAATAATAATGAATAAGCTAAAACAGTTGCGAAATTTCTGGATACCTTGCGTTGCCACGATGGTTTTGGCTTGCGTCAGCCATGCGGCGGCTCAAACCAGCTACAAAATTACCGATTTGGGCACTAACAAGAACACAGACAACTTCAGCATGGCCATGGGCCTCAATAATCAGGGCTGGACGGAGAACATGGATGGGTTCGTGAACCCTCCTGAGAATAATCTGTTTACAACAGTTGCAAGGGGCCGCGCTGTGATCAACCGCGATGGAATCAACATCGACTTGGGCACGCTTGGAAACCCCGCCACCGGCAACAGTTGGATCAACTGGGGCGGGATCAACGAACGCGGGGAAGCCGTCGGTATGTCTGAAACATCTGTTCCTGATCCGAACGGCGAAGACATTTGCGGCTTTGGCACATTCCTTACGTGCGTTCCGTTTCTGTGGCGAGATGGCCACATGAGCGCTCTCCCGACAGTGGGCGGCAATAACGGGCAGGCCAGCGCCATCAACAACCGCGGAGAAGTCGTAGGATTTGCGGAAACAGCTAACGCTGATCCCACATGCCCGCCTACGCCTGCCGACTTGCCGGTATTGTGGGTAAAAGGCCAGGCCAACGCTCTTCCTTTGATAGGTGCCGATGTCGACGGGTTCGCGTTCGGGATCAACGATCTGGGCCAGGCCGTGGGCTACTCGGGAGACTGCTTCAACGCGAAGCACGCTGTAAGGTGGCAAAACGGCACTGCCTTCCCGCTTCAAGACCTGGGAGTTGAGCGTTCCAATTTTGGCTTCGCCATTAACAATCTTGGCCAGGCTGTTGGGCAAGTCCGCACCGCTGACGGCTCAACCCGCGTCGCCTCTCTCTGGCAGCCGGACGGCACACTCACAGTCCTCGGCA
>JASLFF010000053.1 GCA_030150795.1 Terriglobales bacterium
GTGCGCCAAAACGCTGCCGCGCAGCTTGTTCCTTTAGTCGATGGTGGCGGCCATGAGAATGGATTGCGGTCCGGCACGCTGAACGTTCCCGGAATCGTTGGCTTTGGCAAGACCTGTGAGGTCGCGCAACAGGAATTGCAGGCAGAGAGCTGCCGCGTAGCCGACTTGCGTAACCGTCTCCGCGACCGCCTTCTCGCAGGACTCGAGCAAGTGACTATCAACGGCTCCATGGAACAGCGGCTGCCCGGCAACCTGAATATGAGTTTTCTGGAAGTAGAGGGCGAAACGCTCCTGACCGGCCTGAACGACGTTGCGCTTTCTAGCGGATCGGCCTGCTCGTCGGGCAAAACTCACGCTTCATATGTCCTCAAGGCCCTTGGGCTGAGCGACGAAGCCGCCGGCAGCGCCATCCGGTTTGGCATCGGACGCTTCAACACTGAAGCTGAAATTGATTACGTTGCCGGACGGATCATTGAGCTGGTAAAAAATCTCAGAGAAGTATCAGCCCTGAAGTAGAATCTCCCGAAGCGCAGCGAGGGACCCCTATAGCCTTCAACGGACTTCTGGTTCTCCATGATGCCCAACAATCCTTTCGCATTCGCGTTCATTTGCCGTGATGTGTGGCCGTGAGATCTCCATGAGAGTCACAGGGTTCTCTCGCTTCGCTCGAGACTACTGAAAGACCGTTTGCGGCTCTTCCACTTTCGCCTCTCTCAAAAACTTAGCTGCTTCTTCAGGCGGCGTGGGATTGATGTAGAAGCCAGTTCCCCACTCGAAGCCCGCCGTCTTCGCCAATTTCGGAATAATTTCCAAATGCCAGTGATAGTAGTCATGAGTGTTTTCCTGGAGGGGCGAGCTATGGACCACCAGGTTATAGGCAGGATTATCCAGCACCCGCACCGCTTTGCTCAACACAGTGCGCAGCATTCGTGCCAGGTTCTCATACATGGTGGAAGGTGAGTTCTCAAAGGCCGATTCGTGCCTCTTGGGCAGAATCCACGTTTCAAACGGAAACCGGGGCGCATAGGGACATAGCGTCACAAAGTCCTGGTTTTCCGCCGCAATGCGTACCTGCGCCTCTGTTTCCTGCCGGATAATGTCACAAAAAATGCAGCGCTCCTTGTTGGCAAAATAACGCTTTGCGCCTTCCAGTTCTTCAACCACCTGCTTGGGCAGGATAGGCAAAGCAATGATCTGCGAATGCGGGTGCTCAAGTGACGCGCCTGCGCCTTCACCGTGATTTTTGAAAACCAGGATGTATTTGAATCGGCGGTCCTGCTTCAGGTCGAGGATTCTGTCACGGAAGGCCCACAGCATATCTTCGATACGCTTCACCGGCATGGTGTTGAGTGTTTCCGCATGGTCAGGCGTTTCGATCACAACTTCATGGGCGCCCACGCCGTTCATCTTGTCAAACATTCCATCAGCCTGCCGGTCTAAGTCTCCTTCAATTCCCAATGCGGGAAATTTGTTGGGGACGACGCGCAGATTCCACCCGGTTGTGTCAGGATGAGCATTCTCGCCCGGACGGTAAGCCAATATCTCCGGCGGCGTTGTGCTTTCATTGCCAGGACAGAATGGGCAGAATCCGCCCTTCAGGACAACGCGCTCGCGGGAAAAATCTCCGGGACGCTTGGAGCGGTCAGTGGAAATGATTACCCAGCGTCCGGTAACAGGGTCTTTTCTCAGCTCAGGCACAACTCCATCTTACAACCCTCGCGGTTTATCGCGAAGATTTGACCTGGCCGAGCTAGCCTGCCGCTGTCTTTTGCTACAATTTCCGTTTGCCTCTTCGACTCTACAACACGCTCTCCGGCAAGGTGGAAGAGTTCGCGCCTGCCGCGGACAACACCGTCCGCATGTATGCCTGCGGCCCCACCGTGTATGACTATGGCCATATCGGCAACTTCCGCACATTTGTCGCCGTCGATATCTTGCGGCGCTTTCTGCGCCAGAGCGGCTTCAGGCTCCAGCACGTCATGAACATTACTGACGTGGATGACAAAATCATCCGCAATGCTGCGCGAGACAAGAAGACAGTCCAGGAGTACACACGGAAATACGAAGAAGCGTTTCTTGAGGACATGGGGTCTCTCAATATCGAGCGTCCGGAAAAATTGGTGCGCGCCACCGAGCATATTCAGGAGATGGCAGAATTCATCGCCAAACTGGAAAAGAAAGGAATCGCCTACCGGACGGAAGACGGCTCCTATTATTTCCGCATCACCAAATTCCCTGAATACGGCAAGCTTTCAAAGAAAGATTTCGCCGGGATGGAAATAGGCTCCCGCGTGGACGTTGACGAATATGAGAAAGACAACGCACGCGACTTCGCCTTGTGGAAAGCGCCGAAAGAAGGTGAGGCGTTCTGGGAGAGTCCGATCGGCCCCGGACGTCCAGGCTGGCACATCGAGTGCTCCGTAATGTCCATGAAATATCTGGGCGATAGTTTCGACCTGCATGCCGGCGGCGAAGACCTGACATTTCCCCACCATGAAAATGAAATCGCGCAATCAGAATCGCTCACCGGCAAGATCTTTTCCCGCCACTGGATGCACGTACGCTTCCTGCTGGTGGAAGGCGAAAAGATGTCAAAAAGCCTGGGCAATTTTTATACATTGCGTGACCTGCTGGTAAAAGGCCATAAGCCTTCTTCCATTCGATTCCTGTTGACTTCAGTGCCTTACCGCAAGCAGTTGAACTTTACATTCGCTGGGCTGGAGCAAGGCGCAAAGTCCGTAGAACGGCTGCGCACCTTTGATGCACGCATTCGAATGGCCCAGCTTCCTGCGGGGACCAATCCCATAGCGCAGGAAGCAGCAGCCAAAGCCAAAAGCGAGATGCGCGCCGGCATGGAAGATGACCTCAACACCGCATATGCCTCAGCGGCAATCTTTGACATGGTGCGCGAAGCCAACATTCTGGCTGATCAAGGCGAGCTTCGCGAAAGCGATAAAGCTCCTCTGCTGGAAGCCTTGCAGCAGTTCGATGAAATTTTTGCGGTGTTGAAAGATGATGATGCCGGAAAGATGAAAGCCGCCATGGATTGGGCGCGCTCCCACGGTATTCTCGAAGCCTCTGAAGCCCCGGCAGATGCTATCTCTGACGCAGATGTTAACCGCTTGATCGAGGAACGCAACGCCGCCAAGAAAGCCCGCGATTTCGCACGTTCAGATGCCATCCGCAAACAGCTCGCCGATTCGGGAATTATCGTTGAGGATACGAAGGATGGAATACGGTGGAAGAGAAAGTGAATAGGATTTGGTAAATGGGTAATTTAGTAATTTGGTAATTGAACACCGAAAAGACCATCGACAATCCAGCTTTTCAATTACCCAATTACCAAATCGCTCAATTACCAAATCCCCTCAGTCTCCCGCCACATTCACGGTCTTGGGACAAGTCTCTTCGCTCACCGGAATATCAGCTGGTGCATGCTTCAACCTCGACGTATTTACCAGCGCCACTGACGCAATAATAATCGCCGTTCCCAACAGCATGAACACATCTACTTGCTCGCGCAGAATAATCCAGCCAAGAAAGACCGCCACAATCGGATTGACGTAAGCGTACGTCGCCACCTTTGGCGTAGGAACATGCTCCAGCAGGTAAATATAAGCCGAGTAGCCAATCCATGACCCGAACACCACAAGATAAGCAATGCCGTTCAGCGCGGGCATTGTCCAATGGGTTCTCTGAAATTGCCCGGTGATCAGCGCGATTATGGCATTCACAGCGCCGGCCAGCGTCATTTGCCACGCCGCGGAAGCAAATACATCCACCGTCAGGTTGAACCGATGGGAGAAAATCGATCCCAGCGCCCAGAAAAACGAGGCCCCAGCCAGAATCCCCGATCCTATAAGCTCCATGTGCCCTAAACGCGTACCAGCGGTGATGCGCGGCCACAGGAGCACCACCAGCCCCACAATCCCAATCGCCAACCCAATCAGCCCTTTGGTGGTCATACGGCCCGCGCGAAACACCCATGCTTCAATCATCACCACCCAGATTGGCACCAGAGCCACAATCAGCGATGCCAGTCCGCTGGAAACATATACTTCTCCCCACAGCACGCCAATGTTGCCAATGGAGAGCAGCAGAACAGAGATCACCAGCAGCCGGCGCAGGTCAAGGCGCGTCAGGCTGATTTTCCTGCCCATGAGCGCGCAAGCCCCAAGCATGATGGGTCCTGCAAGCAGGTAACGCACCGCCCCTGCCACGTAGGGAGGCAGGTCGCGCACAATCACCCGCATGGCCAAATAGGTCGAGCCCCACAGGACATAGAGAAGCGCGAAAGCCACAATGATCCGTGACCGGCTTTGCGGGGCTGCATTCATGAGTTATCTATCATCTGACGTTCTTGCCAATCCTGTCGATGCGAAATAACTGGAAGGCGCGAATCAAGCATGGAAATGCACTCTGGTAACCGTCAACCGCGCGTCATTTTCCAGTTGTTTTCGGGCTATAATAGAGGTGGACATGGCTTCACGCATCACATCCTGGTTTGCCACGCGCACTCCCAAGCGACCTCTCGCTTGCTGGGTGGACTTCCTCGTCTGCCCGCGCCGTTACCTTGCAGTGCTGCCCTCGCATGCCCGCGCCAATCTTTTCGCCGGCGACTAATCTTCCCCTACGTCCTCACTCTTTCATCGGCCTGAACGCTGTTCAATCGCTCTGGGCCGAAGGCATCAACACGCAACAATTTTTTGAAAAGAGGATGAACATGGCAACTCAGACTATTTCCGCCGCCGGCCCCAAGATTCGCACCAAGCTGCCCGGCCCCAAGGCGCAGGCCGTCCTGCAGGGCGACGCGCAGTATATTTCTCCGTCGTATACCCGTTCCTATCCTCTGGTGGCCAAGCGCGGCCGTGGCGTGATTGTTGAGGACGTTGACGGCAATGAATTTCTGGATTTCTCCGCCGGAATCGCCGTGGTTTCCACCGGACACTGCCATCCCAAAGTGGTGGCGGCGATCCAGAAGCAGGCCGCCGAACTGATCCACATGTCCGGCACGGATTTTTACTACGAAAGCATGATCACCCTGGCACAACGCCTGAGCAAAGTTGCTCCTATGTCCGGCCCGATTCGCGCTTATTACGGCAACTCCGGCACTGAAGCCGTGGAAGCCGCCATGAAGCTGGCCCGCTACCACACCAAGCGCCAGGGCATCATCGCCTTTTACGGCGCGTTCCATGGACGCACCATGGGAGCGCTCTCACTCACCGCTTCCAAAGCACAGCAGCGCCGCCGCTTTTTTCCCGTGGTTCCGGGCGTCGCGCACGTCCCGTATCCCAACGTCTATCGCAAACCTGAAGGCATGACGGCGGAAGAGCACATTGCCGAGTGCGTCGGCTTCATCGAAGACCGCGTCTTCAAAACCATCATGCCGCCGGAAGAATGCGCAGCGATCTTCATTGAACCTATCCAGGGTGAAGGTGGGTACCTGCCGGCCCCAACAGAGTTTATGCGCGAACTGCGACGCATCTGCGATAAGCACGGCATCCTGCTGGTGGCCGATGAAGTTCAGAGCGGCGCGGGACGCAGCGGCAAATGGTGGGCCATCCAGCACACCGGCGTTGAACCTGACATTATCACGATTGCCAAGGGCATTGCTTCCGGCATGCCGCTGGGCGTGATGCTTGCCCGCGCGGAACTGATGGACTGGGTCCCCGGCTCGCATGCTTCCACTTTTGGCGGCAATCCCGTCTGCATAGAAGCTGCCATGGCGACGATGGACGTTCTGGAAAGCGAAGCGATCAAGAACGCGGAAGTTATCGGCGAGCACATGATGAAGCGCCTCAGCGGCTGGGTGAAAACTCATCCTATGGTTGGCGACGTACGCGGGCGCGGCCTGATGATCGGCGTGGAAATCGTGAAGGACAAAAAGACTAAAGCCATTGCTCATGACGAGCGCGATCGCATTGTCGAACTGGCGTTTGAGCGCGGCCTGCTGTTCCTGGGCGCCGGTGAAAACTCCATCCGCCTTGCGCCGCCTCTTGTTGTAACCCAGGAGCAAGCGGACATTGCGATGGATGTGCTGGAAGAGTGCATCGGGATAGTGGAGAAAGAGCAGTAGTTTTAAAATCCCGAGCGCAGCGAGGGAGCCTATCGCAACGAAAAAATGCCTGTGGGGACTGACGAATGTCCTACAGGCATTTACTTTTTGCCTCACTATACCTTGGCCCAAGCAAGAATCTTCGGTACGATAGTGATCCCTCGCTGCGCTTCGGGATTCCAGAAGAAGCTTTTGCGCGAGACTTCAGAAAATGTCCGGCACGCTAACCCGTCTAACACTTCGTGCTCTCGATTCCTTTGCCCGGTTGCTGCCGCGCAAAGATTCCGGCCCGCAGCATCTCCACACTGGACGCCGCGGTGAAGAAGCCGCATACTTTCATCTTCGCAAACATGGCTACGTGATCATCGCGCGCAACTATCGCAGCCCGCGCAGCCGCAGTGAGCTTGACTTGGTGGGCTGGGACGGCGCGACACTCTGTTTTATTGAAGTGAAGACTCGCACCACGCGCAATATCATGCCCGCAGAATTCGCTGTGGACGCGGAGAAGCAGCGCGATCTCTCGCACGTGGCCCGTGAGTTTCTGCGCAAGGTCAAGAAAGACGCGCCATTCCGCTTCGATATTGTGAGCGTTTATTTTGAGCCAGGACTTGCTCCGGATATTGAGCTGTTCAGAGACGCGTTTCCGATCGCGTAGAGTCTATGGCCGTCACCGACAAGAACTATTCATGTTCCGCCTTGCTCCCCGCAGAGCGCAGGTCCAACGCCAGACGCAATACGTAATGCACGCCCGAAATGGTGGTCAGCGCTACCGTGGCATAAATACTCCAACGCTTTCCCAGTCGGGCCCAGTTTGAAAAATTGATCTGGTAGATGAGCGCCAGTGGCACGCTCAAAATCTGCACCGCGGTATTGGCCTTGCCGAACCAGCTCGGGCGAAAGACCCTCATCGTTCCGGTAGCATAGAGCAACGTGCAGATAATCAGGATGATAATGTCACGGCTGAATACCAGGATCGTGACCGGCCAGCGAATAATGTGAGCTATTGAAAGCATCAGGAACATGGTGCTCAGCAAAAGCTTGTCGGCAATCGGATCAAGATATTGGCCCAGAGTGGTTTTCTGCTGCAACACACGCGCCAGCAGGCCG
>JASLFF010000063.1 GCA_030150795.1 Terriglobales bacterium
CGGCCTGAAAGAAAAGTATGAAGTGCATCACGGCGTGCGGATCAAGGATTCGGCAATTGTCTCAGCGGCGACTTTGTCTAACCGCTACATTACTGACCGCTTTCTGCCGGACAAGGCCATTGACCTGATCGATGAGGCTGCGTCTTCACTACGCATACAGATTGACTCCATGCCGACGGAGATCGATCAGTTGGAGCGCAGAGCGACGCAGCTGGAGATTGAAAAGCAGGCGCTGAAGAAGGAAGACGATGCCAACTCAAAAGACCGCCTGACGGTGGTGGAGAAAGAACTGGCGCAGATCCGCGAGCAGGCAAATGCGCTGAAGGCCCGCTGGAAGGAAGAGAAAGAAGGTATCACCCGCATCCGCGAGCTCAAAGAGAAGATTGAGCGCTTGAAGATTGAAGAGCAGCAGGCCGAGCGCAGCGGCAATTTGGAACGCGTAGCGGCGATCCGGTATGGCGATTTGCGTCAGGCGGAAACCGAGCTGGCGAAGCTGAGCGCACAGGCTGACGACAAGCAGCGCCGCATGCTGAAAGAAGAAGTGGACGAAGAAGATGTGGCGCGGATCGTTTCCAAGTGGACCGGTATTCCGGTCTCAAAAATGCTGGAAGGCGAGGTGCGCAAGCTGGTGAGCATGGAAGAGCGGCTGCGGCAGCGTGTCGTGGGACAGGACGAGGCCTTGCAGCGCGTGTCGAATGCTATCAGGCGTTCGCGCGCGGGGTTGAGCGATCCTAAAAAGCCGATTGGTTCCTTCATCTTTCTGGGGCCGACAGGCGTGGGAAAAACCGAACTGGCGCGCGCGCTGGCGGAGTTCTTGTTTGACGACGAGCATGCCATGGTGCGGATTGATATGTCCGAGTACATGGAGAAGCATGCGGTTTCGCGGCTGATTGGCGCGCCTCCGGGATACATTGGCTATGACGAAGGCGGCCAGCTTACTGAAGCTGTGCGGCGGCGGCCTTATTCCGTGATTCTGTTCGACGAAATTGAGAAAGCGCATCCGGATGTGTTCAACATTCTGCTGCAAATTCTTGATGACGGACGCTTGACGGACTCTCGCGGACGCACCGTGGACTTTAAGAACAGCGTAATCATCATGACGTCCAATATCGGAGCAAGTTATTTGCAGGCTGAGGGTGTGAGTTCGCCGGAGGCGTTTGCCGAGGCCACCGACCATGTAATGGAAGCGCTGCGGCAGCATTTCCGTCCGGAGTTCCTAAACCGCGTGGACGACGTGATTGTGTTCAAGCCGCTGGGCGAGGAGCAGTTGACGCACATCATCGAGCTGCGGCTGGATGATCTGCGCAAACTACTGGCGGACCGCAAGATCACCATTGAGCTTACGCAGCCGGCCAAGGAGCTGCTGTTCCTTGAAGGCTACGACCGGGCGTACGGAGCGCGCCCGTTGAAGAGGGCAATCCAGAGGCTGATCCAGGACCCGTTGGCGTTGAAGATACTGGAAGGCGAAGTGCTTCATGGAGACCATGTAGTGGTGGATGCGGATGTGCCGAAGCGGCAGATGGTGTTTACCGTGAGTGGGCGTGTGGAAGCAAAGCCGACGACGGCAAAGCGCGCCAGCTGAACAGAGCAAAGATTAGGCCGCAAGCAGGCGTTGAAGAATGCGCTTGTTTGCGGCCTTTTTTGTTTTTAGAGGATTCGCCAGACGCCAGGACTTTTCAGTCCTTGGATTTCTTGCTTTCGGACTTTTTGGGTTCTGATTTCTTCGAGCTGCCGCTGTCCTTGTCTTTCGACTTGGCACCGTCGTCTTTGGCAGTGGATTCTTTTTTCTCCGAACCGGCTTTCTCAGAGCTGCCTTCGCCCTTGGACTTTTCGGACTTGTCCTTGCCGCCGTAATCGGTGACGTACCAGCCTGTGCCCTTGAACTGGACGTTTGGAGCATGCATGACCTTTTCGACCGGGCCGCCGCACTCCGGACATTTTCTAACCGGAGGATCGGAGAACTTTTGTATCTTTTCGAATTTGTGTTTGCACTTCTTGCACTGATATTCGTAAAGAGGCACTTAAAGACACCCTCGATTGTAAGAGTTTGCGATGTGATTTTAGCAGAGAGCCGTCGGGCGGGAAGAATCCGATCCAGGGCCCACACTCATCCAAGCTGTTCTTGATGGCCCTATGATTCAGCGGAGCCGATCCCTCGACTTCGCTGACGCTGAATCGAGATGCATAATAGTTCGCGTGGCCCGTCTCGGGATGGCGCGTCGCGGGGGGATGCAGGCCTATGCAGCAAACGTGCTTTAGTGGATACAGTAATCCAGGAAAGCTTAGCGGCGGAAATCGAAAATCGTAATGGCAGAGCACACAAAATCCGGCACGCTGTATGTGGTGGCCACTCCGATTGGCAACCTGGAAGACATCAGCTTTCGCGCGGTGCGGATATTGAAAGAAGCTGACCTGATTGCCTGCGAGGACACGCGCCACACGGCCAAGCTGCTGCATCACTACGGGATCGACAAGCCTACAGTTAGCTATCACGAGCACAACGAGGCAGCGCGAGCAGAAGAGCTGGTGGCGAAGATGGAGCAGGGGTTGAACGTTGCGCAGGTTTCCGACGCTGGGATGCCGGGGATTTCCGATCCGGGTTATCGGGTGATCAAGCTGGCGATTGAGCGCGGAGTGCCGGTGGTCCCGATTCCGGGCGCGTCGGCGCTGGTGGCGGCGCTGGCGGCCAGCGGCTTGCCGACTGACAGCTTTCAGTTTTTGGGTTTTCTGCCCGCGCGATCCGGTGAGCGTCGTACGCTGCTGGAGTCAGTGC
>JASLFF010000073.1 GCA_030150795.1 Terriglobales bacterium
GCCGATAGAAAGCAGGTTGGCGGAAACGTCATGCGCGTGCAGAACGATGAAGGCGAACAGCAATCCCAGCGGAATCGTTAGCGCCACAATAATCGCAGCGCGAACGCTGGCAAGGAAAAACAACAGCACCAGCAGAACAAGAACCATTCCGCGGAAGAGATTTCCTTCGACCGTCCTTGTGGTTACTTGCACCAGGTCGCTGCGATCATAAAAAGGCCGCACCTTTACGTCACGCGGCAGAATGGAGCTATTCAACTCCTCTGTTTTCTTTTGCACCGCTTTGAGTACGGTCTGCGTCTGCTCATCGCGGCGCATCAGGATCACGCCTTCCACGGCATCGTCATGGTTCTCGTTATGCGTCTGGAAACCAAAGCTGCCCAGGCGCGGAGCATTGCCGATCGTCACGTCGCCAACGTCGCGTATGCGTATAGGCGTGCCCTTGTTGCTGGCAATCACGATGTTCCCGATATCGCTGGTGTTCTGCACCAGACCCAGGCCGCGGACGTAATAGAACTGCCCACCCTGCGAGTAAAAACCGCCGCCGGCATTGGAGTTATTCACTGAAAGCGCTTGAACCACCTGCGGGACCGTGAGGTGATAAGCGTAGAGCCGCGAGGGATCCAGCAGCACCTGGTACTGCATCACGGTACCGCCCAGGCCGGAATCGTCGGCAACGCCGGGAACGGATTTATAAGCGCGCTCAACCACCCAGTCTTCAATGGTCTTCAGTTCCTGTGGCGTGCGATCAGGACTTTCCAGCACGTAGCGATAGACGAGTCCACTGGGACTGAACAGCGGCGCCATGCTGGGGGTTACGCCGGAAGGCAATTGGGCATCGGCAATCCTCTGGAAGATTTCTTGCCGCGCGAAGTAATTGTCAGTACCCTCATCAAACGTCAGCCTGATATCAGAAAGTCCGTAGAGCGAGATGGAGCGCATTACCACCATCTTGGGCGCGCCGGACATTTCCACTTCCAGGGGAAGAGTGATAAGACGCTCAACTTCTTCCGCGGCGTGTCCCGGCCACTGCGTGATGAGTTCAACTGTGGGCGGAGCAAGGTCAGGGTACGCGTCCACCGGCATGTGCTTGAAAGAAACCACGCCGGCGATGATCAGCAGCACGGTGAGCATCAGCACCAGAAAGCGCTGCCGCAAAGCAACTTGGACTAACTTATGGATCATTATTGTGAACTCGCAAACTGCAGGAACAAGCTGCCGTCGCCGGCGACGTGTTCTCCGGGTTGTAGACCTGCCACAATCTGCGTTTTGCCATCACTGCTTTGGCCCAACTTTACCGGCCTTCGCGCGAACTGGTCCTGCGCCACGGCTACATAAACAAACGGCTCATTCTCGGCATCGCGCAGCACTGCCGCATCCGGGACCAGCAATGCATTTTCGATTTTGCCGGCGACCACCGTGGCGGTTACGTACATGTCTTTCTTCAGGCGGCCTTCAGGGTTCTTTGTATCGATTCGAGCTTGCAATGTCCGGGAGGTGGCGTCCAGCGCCGCGCCCATGAAAGAAATCCGTCCATGAAAAACATCTGGATAAGAGTCGGTCTTAATGGTTACTGGATCGCCTACGTGGACGAAAGCCAGTTGATTTTCGTAAACGTTGGCCAGCACCCAAACCGTTGCCATGTTGGAGATTGTGAAGCACTGCGTTTGTCCGGCTTGAAGCACCTGGCCCGGTGACACCAGCCGTTCAACGGCCTCTCCTGGAATCGGGGCCAGCACGGGGACCTCAGGCGAAGTGGGATTTTCTATCAACGTGTCCGGACGCGGAATGCCGAGAATTTTCAGCGATTGCTCCGCCGCCTGCTGGTCGGCCTGCGCCTGTATCTCCGCCGACTCTGCCGCCTGCAAATCACGTTCAGCAATCGCGTGGTGGGCAAAGAGGTCCTGCGCACGCAGGTAATTCTTGTGCGCCAATGAATGAGCGTCGCGCGCTTTCAGATAATTTGCTCTGAGCTGCGAGTAGTCCGGGCTGCTCACATACAAAATCGGCTGTCCCTTTTTCACCTGCTGTCCGGGCGAAACCAGAATCCGGCTTACCGGCCCGCTCACCTGCGAGATAACAGGCGTGGTGAGGAAGCTGTTATAGGCGACCGTGCCGTTCAGACGTAGAACGCGAGGCCAGGATGTGGGCTGGACCGCAACAATCTGGATGTGCGAAACCTGCTCTTTAGGCACCGTAAACAGCTGGGTTTTGTTGGCGTCCGTTGCGCCTTTTTCGCTGGCCTTGCTTGGATCGCCGCCGGAACAGGCGGACAACATCGTCGCCAGCGCCAGGACCACGATGATGGCGGCAGAGTTACTGTGCTGAGCAGAGCGGGGTTGGTGGTGGAAATATCTCATGGCAAACTCCTGGTCCCAATGGCCTGCCGCAATTGCTCCAGGCTGAGCATATAGGCGGCCAGCGCCTGCCGGTAAGCGAGTTGTGTGGAGCGATAACTCCGCTCGGCATCGAGAAAATCAAGCAAAGTGGCTGCTCCTGCCTTATAGGCATACTGGCTGATGTCACGTGAATCCTGCGCCTGTTTCAGGTAGCCGGAAACATACAGTTTCACTACGTCCTGATTGGAACTTGCAGACTCATAGGCGTTCGTCACGTCGGTCATTACCGTATCCTCGGCGGCTTTGGCGGTAAGTTCCGCGCCGGTGAGCGCGAATTTGGTGCGCGCAATTTCACCCTGATTGCGATTGAAGATAGGCAGCGGCACGTTAAAAAAAAGCGAGGTAGAGCTTGCCCCTGCCACGTGCGAGTAACTGGCGGAAGCATTGAAATCCACTTTGGCGTCAGCCTTAGCCAGCGAAATCTGGCTGTTGGCGGCTTTCACGCCTTTTTGCGCTGCCAGCAGGTCTGGCCGGGTGGCCAGTGCCTTTACCTGTAAGTCCGGCAGTGCGGCGGCAAGCGGCTGATAGTTCAGGTCGCCTACCACATCAAAGTCGTGCGGCAGTGATGCGTATCCCACGAGTTGGCGCAGGCTGCCCAGGGCCTGCACTTTGGCCACGCGGGCAGAACTTACATCGGTCTGGAATTGCAGCAATTGAAGCTTGATCTTGAGGTTGTCGCCTTCACTGATGTCACCGGCTTTGTAGCGCTGGTCGCTGATCGTGACGGTATCCTGAAAGCTGTTCAGGTTTTCGATAGCGAACTGCAACGTGGAATTCGCCAACAGAACGTTGATGAACTGCTGCGCAACATTGAAAACCAGCGTGCGCTCGGTATCGGCCACCTGTGCGGCGGTTACAGCGGTTGCATCACGAGCGGCTTGCAGGCGGTTCTGGCGCTTATGTCCGCGCTCAAAGAGATAGCCCACCCCGATATCAAATTGCTGCAGGTTGTTCAGGGTGTCGGTGGAGAAGTCTCCGCTGAATACGGGAATAAATTGCGAGTCCCACGATAAGGTGGGGTTAGGACGGAGATTAGCGGTAATTTCCTGCGCCTGGTTTTGCTGGATCTGCGTACGTGCCGCCTTGATGCTGGGACTGTTGGCCAGCGCCAGCGAGATTGCCTGCTCCATGGTGATTTGGGTGGCCGCAGGACGGTCGCGCACCGGTGTAGGGGCGGCGGTTGGCGGCGCAGCCTGGCCACTTTGTGCCGATTGGCCAGTGCCCGCGCCGGAAGAGCTAAGCGGAATTGTCGTCTGCCCCGGCAAAAGCGGAGGCAGCATGAAACATACAAGAAAGAGGGACACCCGAAACATCGTTCCCCTCCAAGAAAATTCTGGATTTTATGGAGCTAACCTGGATAATGGCCTGGATCAGGCAGCGGGAGGCGGACGGATGAAGAGGCTCAGCTCAGAAATAGCGCTCTTGCCCTGCGTTTCATACGGGATGGTAAACGCTTCAACGGAATGAAAAACTAAAAGCAGGTAAACCGTTACCGTGGGCGCATTCGCATGAACGGAGAGGCAGATGACGCAAGGAGTTGAGTTGCGGGCGACAGCGGCATCAGAATGGCTGTGCGTCGCTTCCAGACCGGCCACGAACAAGGCAAGCACAATGCAGACCAGTGCGATCAGGCGCATCAGCTTCCGGGTCTCGAATTGAAAAGTTCCGGCTTGCATGGTCGGCTGCGGTGGATGACACCGCATAAGTGCAGGCTTCAGCTTACAGTAATTTCCACAGCCTTGCCAGCGTCTTCCTTATTTGATTGATGCAGGGTGTTCCGTCTTAGGCACTCACGAAAGTGTTTAGACTTGTAGGGTGGCTGCCCAGGAATGCTCTTTACAAACCTTAAGATAGGGTCGGGAAATTGCATGACCAGAGCTGCTGTGCTAGCGTTGGAGTGTATTGAGAGGCGTTTTGCGAACCATTCCTTCAGGGCTGGACCGAAAGGAAGCTGAACTCTACAGCCAGCTTGATCCTCACCAGTTCCCAAAACATGTCGCTATCATCATGGACGGCAACGGCCGCTGGGCCAAACGCCGCCACTTGCCGCGCATCGCCGGCCATCGCCGGGGTGTGGACTCTGTCCGCAACGTGGTTACAACTGCGTCAAATATCGGCTTGCCCGCACTGACGCTATATGCGTTTTCGGCGGAAAATTTCACGCGGCGTCCGGCAACGGAAATCCATTTCCTGATGAAGCTGCTGCATCGGTATCTGAAGAACGAGCTGCCGCTGATGCACCGCAACAATATCCGGCTGTCATTTATCGGGCGCAGCCACATGCTGCCGCAGGAAGTACAGGAGCGCATGGCGTGGGCCAAGGAGCAAACCGCGCATCACACCGGCATGGTGATGACGCTGGCGCTGAATTATGGATCGCGCTCAGAAATCGTGGACGCCTGCAAAGCCATGGTGAATGCGGCGCAGAGCAATGGCGGCCTTGACCATCTCAAGATCGACGAAGAGAGCCTGAACCGCCACATGTACACCAATAACCTGCCGGAGCTGGATCTGATCATCCGCACCAGCGGTGAAATGCGCCTGAGCAATTTCTTGCTGTGGCAGGCGGCGTATGCGGAAATCTATGTGACCAAGACGCTGTGGCCTGATTTCAGCGGTCTGCACCTGCTGGAAGCCATCAAGGAATTTCAATCGCGCGAACGGCGCTATGGCGGCCTGAATGAACCTCCTCCAGGCAGCTCCAACTAAATGAAGCGAGTCCTGACTGCGGCTGTGCTGGTGCCGGTGGTGCTGCTGATTTTGTTCAAGGCGCCGAACTGGCTTTACAGCGCGTTTATCGGGCTGATCGCGGTGCTTGCTGTCCATGAATATTTCGGCATTGCGTTCCGTTATCAGCAAAAGCTGCATGCTTACGTGATTGAAGTAGCGATTGGTCTCTATTTTCTGGGCCAATGCCTTTATGGAATCAGCGCATTTGGTGTGGCAAATTTCGGCAGAGCGTTTGACCGATGGGCGACTGACGCAACAAGTGTCCGGGTGCTGCCTCTGGTTCTGGTGGTTCTTGGGATGTTTCTGTGGCAAATG
>JASLFF010000184.1 GCA_030150795.1 Terriglobales bacterium
AAATTCCATGAATGGAGATTTTGTTTGACTACGCGCTCCGTTCTACCAACTCCGGTTCTTCCACTGTTGTTTGCGGTTTAAGTTTCATCGGCAGCAATCCGCGCACCAGGATATAAAGCACAGGGATAATGAATAGATTGAGGAACGTGGAGATAATCATTCCTCCAAATACCGTGGTCCCAACGGAGTGCCGGCCCGCCGCGCCGGCGCCGCTGGCAAAAACCAGCGGCAGCACGCCCAGAATGAAAGCGATTGAGGTCATCAGGATGGGCCGCAGCCGCAGCCGCGCCGCTTCAATGGCGGAATCCACCAGGCCCAGTCCGCGATGCTGCAACTGCTCCGCAAACTCTACAATTAAGATCGCGTTCTTGCTGGCCAATCCAATCAACATCACCAGGCCGATCTGGCAGTAAACGTCATTTTGCAGTCCGCGCATTGACTGCGCCAGCAGCGCGCCCAGCACCGCCATGGGCACGGCCAGAAGAATAATGAACGGCAGCACAAAGCTTTCATACTGCGCGGAAAGCGTAAGGTAAACCACCAGCAATCCCAGGCCGAAGAGCATTACTGTCTGCGCGCCGGACTGGATTTCTTCCAGCGAAATTCCGGTCCACTCAAACGAGTAGCCTTGATGCAGGACTTCTTTGGAAATATCTTCCATCGCCTGAATCGCCTGCCCGGAGCTATAGCCGGGTGCCGCGCTTCCATCGATTTCAACGCTGCGGAACAGGTTGTAATGGTTGATCACGCTGGCGTTGGTCCCTTCTTTTACCTTCACCAGGTTATCCAGTGAGATCATGCGATTGTCGTCAGACCGCACGTAGAACTGCCGCAGATCGCGCGGCTGTGAGCGGTATTGCTCATCAGCCTGTACCATCACGCGATACGAACGATTATTGAAATCAAAGTCGTTCACGTATTGCGATCCCATATAAATCTGCAGCGCGGAAGTGATCTGTGAAAACGGAACATTCAGGCTCTTGGCTTTTTCGCGATCAATTTCCACCACAAACTGAGGATCTCGCGCGGTGAAAGTGGTGAACAAAGGATGCGCCAGCTCCGGACGGGTGTTTGCCTTGGCGATGATCTGGTGCACCACGGTCTCCAAATCGTCAAGGCTGCCGCCGCCGGTCTGCTGCAGTTCATAAGCAAAGCCGCCGAATTGCCCCAGACCTTGAATGGCCGGCGGATCAAAGGCGATCACGATTGCTTCATTGATGCTCATCAGCTGGCCGCGAATAGTATTCAAAACGGCAAAAGCAGTGTGGTCTTTTCCTCCGCGCTCGCTGATGTCTTTCAAGCTGGCAAAAATAATTCCCTGGTTGGCGGCGCTGCCGGAAAAGCTGAATCCCGGAACGGAGAACACGCCTTCCACGTCATGGTTCGCGCTTACCATGGCGGCTGCGCGGTCCATCACCTTTGTGGTGTACTGCAATGACGCTCCTGGCGGCGCCTGCACAACTACAAAAAAGTATCCCTGATCTTCCTGCGGCACAAAGCTCGTGGGCACCTTCTGATACACAAAGTACGTAGCTGCCAGTCCCAGGAAAAAGACCACCACCACAGCGGTACGCCAGTTCGTAAGCCGATGAAGTAATGACTGGTACCCGGTGGTCCCTTTGTGGATGGCTGAGTTGATGCCGGAGAAAAACCTGTTTTGACTGCCTTCACGGGGGCGCAGCAACAATGCCGCCAGCGCCGGTGAAAGCGTGAGCGCGTTGAAAGCCGAAATCGCAATGGAGAATGCGATGGTGAGCGCAAATTGCTGGTAGAGCCTGCCGGTGCTGCCGGGGAACAATGATACGGGTACGAACACGGCGATCAACACCAGCGACGTTGCTACTACAGCGCCCGTAACTTCGCGCATGCCGATCTGCGTGGCTTCACGCGGATCGCGCACTCCTTCTTCTATATGGCGCTCCACGTTTTCAATGACCACAATGGCGTCGTCCACCACAAGGCCCGTGGCCAGCGTGATGCCGAACAGTGTGAGCGTATTAATGGAGAAGCCAAAAAACTTGGCAAAGATAAACGTTCCCACCAGAGAAACGGGAATCGTGATGGCTGGAATCACAGTGCTGCGCCAACCCTGCAGGAAAAGAAAAATGACGATGATTACGATCAGGATAGCTTCTGCCAGCGTCTTCAGCACTTCACGGATGGATTCGCCGACGGCGCGCGTGGTATCAAACGCCACCTGATATTTCAGCCCCTTGGGGAAGCGCTTGGCCAGTTGCTCGATTTCGGTCTGCACGTCGCGGCGCACCTGCAAGGCATTGGCGTTGGAGAGCTGCAATACGCCCAGGCCCATTGCGTCCACGCCGTTATAACGGAGCTGGCCGCCATAACTTTCCGCGCCCAGTTCGGCGCGGCCTACGTCACGCAGCTCAATCAGCGAGCCATTGGTGGTGCGCTTGATTACTATGTGCTCAAACTCTTTAGGATCGCTCAACCGCCCTACCGCGCGCACGCTGATCTGATAAGACTGGTTTGCCGGCGCGGGAGGCTGTCCCACTTGGCCGGCAGCTACCTGGACGTTCTGCTCGCGCAACGCCGCCGTCACGTCTCCTGCGGTAAGGCCGCGCGCCGCCAGCCGTACCGGATCAAGCCACAAGCGCATGGAATACTTGCGCTCGCCAAAGATGATGACGTTGCCCACGCCTTTCACGCGCTTGATGGCATCGCGCACGTAAAGATCAAGGTAGTTGCTGATAAAGAGGTTGTCGTATTCCTTGTTGTCCGCGTAAAAGCCGTAAGCCACCACAAAAGAGCCGGTATTTTTTGTGATGCTGACGCCGGTCGTCTGGACTTCAATCGGCAGTCGCCCCAGCGCGCTCGATGCGCGGTTCTGCACGTCAACGGCGGCCACGTCAAGATCTCGGTCAAGATCAAAAGTGGCATTGATTGAAGCCGTGCCGTCATTGCCGCTGGTTGAACTCATATAGCGCATGCCTTCCGCGCCGTTGATCGCCTGCTCCAGCAGCGTGGTCACGCTGGTTTCCACGGCCTGCGAGTTTGCGCCCGTATAAAACGCGCTCACGCTCACAGCCGGGGGCGTCAGGTTGGGATATTGCGCTATCGGCAGCGTGGGAATGCACACGGCCCCGCCCAGCACAATCAGCAGCGAGCATACCGTGGCAAATACGGGCCTTCGAATGAAAAAATTGACCATGGATCCTGTCGCTTCGCTCCAAACCGCCGGAGCTTGTTCAGCAAAATAGTTTGTTTTGCGCCTGGTGCAGGCGGCTCGGCATATACGGCCTCGCCGCTTTAATCCAACATTCCTGATCAGCGTTTATCTGCGCTAATCTGCAGCGAAAAAGCTTTACGACTGGGGCACTACGGGCATGCCATCTGCCAGCATCTGCACGCTGGTGACAATGATTTTGTCGCCGGCGTTGATGCCGTCGAGCACCACATAATCGTTCCCGATCAGATCGCCCACCTGGATCACCCTTTGCCGCGCTACGGCCTGCTGTCCGTTGCCTTCAGCCACAAAAGCAAAAAGCTTTCCGCTCAGGCGCGTGACAGCCGTAATCGGAATCACCGTGGCCTTGCGCTCTGACCACACCACGCGCGCGTGCACCTGCTGGGCGTTGCGGAACTTCATGTCCGCGTTGGGGACCTGGGTTTTCACCAGCAGCGTTTGTGAATCGGTATCAACGTGCGGTGAGATAAAGGTAATCTTTGTGCGTGTAAGCGGCTTGCCCTGATCGTCCACCAGGTCCACCGGCATACCCATTTTTAGTGCAGCGGACTTTTCCGCCGGAACATTCAAATAGGCTTCCAGCGCGCCGCCTTTGTCCACGGTGGTTAGCAGGGTCTGGTTGGTTACGTGGTCGCCCACATGGACAGGGATATCGCCGATCACACCGCTGGCCGGTGCGCGCACTGTGTAGTAATGCAGTTGCACCTGCTGCTCGCGGATTCCCGCCGACATGGCTTCGGCGTCCGCTTTGGCGGCGTCATAGGTGTTTTGGGCCGTGTCCAGATCAGCCTTGGCCAGCACTCCGGCGGCGTAAAGCTTTTTCTTGCGGTCCAGGTCAATGGCTGCCTGCTGCATCACTGCCTGCTTGGATTTCAGCCCCGCTTCCTGGTTATTGACCGTAGCTTCCTGTTTGCGCGGGTCGATTTCCAGGATCGGCACGCCTGCCTCAACCCGCTGGCCGGAATTCACAAAGATCTTGGTGATATCGCCTTCCACCAGCGGCTGCAGCGTTGCGGCATTGCGTGACCGCAACGTGGCCAGATAATCGGTAGAGAGCGGCACGGTTTCCGCCTGCGCTGTCATCGTTTTTACCGGAAAAGCCTGCGGCCCGGCCGGAGTTCCGGCCTTGGCTCCGCCGCCGCAACCCGTTAGAAGGAGTGCCAATGCGAGTAGAACGATTGTTGGTATGGCTAACTTCTTTGTCATCATCAATGTTTTAATGCTACCTGACTTTGGAGTACCCGATTTATTTGGATTAAGGTCGCGCTACCGTGGATTCAATTTAGACGGATGAAATAGCGTAACGTCTTGTAGTCTATGAATTTGTGAAACCCTGGCCCCGGCTGTGGGATCTTCAATTTTCTAAGTTTCGACAATTGAGGCCCGTTCATCTGAGACCCTCAGCCAGCACCTTCAGCCCGACACCCTTGCCCTCCCCTATGTTCACCCATTTCCACCCAAGGTCACCCACTCCACCCCAAGAATCGGCAGAGGGCTGTGGTTCGTTTCCGGCCCTCACCAGAAAATTCCGAGGTAAAACCGAAACAAGTTACTTTACCATTTGTTCGCCTTTTTGTCAAGCAAATTCCCAGATACCCACCAGGATTTGAACCAATGAAACCGAAGAAAATCTGAGAAGTCACTTCTTGTTTGAGCTAGAGTCGGCGCGAAATGGCAAGTCAATTTCAATGCTATTGCCGTAGTCAACGAATGCCAGCGACCGCACGTTTTTTAATCGGCTGTCTATAAATTCAGCCAATTTTTTGTCATCGTTAAGTTGCGCTTCGGTGACGTTGAAGTCTGCTAAACGATAGGAGAACGTAAATGCGACGTTGACGGTTTGCTTTGCGGGGAGGGTTATTCCCGGAGGCCAGGTGGCATCCTTCAACACGGTCAGATCCTTGCCATCCTGCGATTTGGCCACCAATTGACCGATCGCCGGCTGAGAGAGCGTGTAATCGTGCTTATCCGAATTATGGATCCTAAAGTTATAGGAACAATCCATGCTTGCGTCTGAGGCAGGTCCAAATCTCTGGACCGTAAGCCCTGCGTACTCAGCAGTGATTGATTTTCTGTCCCATGCCTTTGGGCTACTCAAGTACACTACGGCAGCGATGTCAATCGCAACCAGTGCTGCCGCTATTCCCGCAGCGATGACGAATAGCCGCTTCCAGTTGAAGCCCTTGGGCGCTTCGGGCTTAACAGCAGGCAAACTCATGGCCCGCAAAATTTATCACAGATGACAGTGGGAGATTTGAATTTGTTTTCAAACTACCGATTTCAAGCGCACTATGGAGAAACTCTGGCGGAACCCAGTTTTTGCAGTCTGATCATTCCCTGCCTTTTCGGCAGCTGCCAGACATTTGTTGGTTCAAAATCCCACGTCCTACTCAAGGTCCACTAAACGGCAAATGAATCCCCAGCCGCCACCGAGTTCGCTGACCACCAGCATCAACTCATTACTGCCTTTCTTTAAAGGAAGATAGACCGCATCGTTTTCAGGGTTAACGATGCCAAGGAAACCGGGGTCGCGGAAACCCTGCGCGCTGCGGCCTCGATAAAGAATCTTTCCATTCAGAAACACGCTGACGTCATCGCTATAGCCGATGAAAAGTTTTTTCACCTGGTCGCGGTCGGAATCTATGTTCGTCCGTGCGTATACCACCTTCATCCCCGGCTGCGGTTCCAGGCGCTTGGAAAAGTCGCCCTGAAATGTGACTCTCGGATGCGGCGCTTCGCGATAGCGATAGATGACGACGAAGCCGGGAGGCTCCGCTTCAACATCCTGCCACTGCATGGCAGCGCTCTCTGAAGGCGAGAGCGGACGCTCCAGATTGCGTGCAAGAGCATCGTAAGAAGGCGAGAGGCTCCACTTGGTCAGCGTGCCCGGTGGCATAGCCGGAAGGTGGCGTTCCCAAGGCGCATCGGGCGTTGTGCGAACTTCAAAGTTGGAGAAATAAGTCGCGCCCGTCAGGACATACAGCGCAACCTGGCCTTTCTGTACGCCGCTTTTCAGGTCGTCCATCACCAGCGCGGGCTTGTGCATGTCTTTAACAAAGAGCCTTGCCTGCGCGCCCGTCACCTCAAGGCGCAGGTGGAACCAGACATCTCTTGGGATATCCACCGCGCCGGTGAAGCCAGGGCCGTTATAGATTTGCCAGTTGCGGCCGGTGTTCAGGACCGGCGTGTACTGCATTGCGTCAGGAAGCCCGGACTTGTGCTGGCGTAGATAGATCTCTTCATAGTTTTTTCCGTCCGCGTCGATCCTCACATCAAATCCAAAGAAGCCACGGCTCGCCGGTGTTGCAACATCCACGTCCAGAACGCCATCGCGCATTTCAAAGTCTTTCAGAATCGCCGCTCCACCATCTAAAAAAAGACACTTGCGGCCTTGATATTCAGCCGTTTTGGCTTGCCCTTCCAATTCCCATCGGGGCGAATCTGGTGGAATCGATAATGTCTGCGCCGATTGCGCAGCAGCCCCCTGCGCTGCCATGGAAGAAGCTGTGTGCGCAATCACAACAAACGCTATCGAGATCCTTAGGTACCGTCTTGACACGTCTTATCTCCTGAGTGGCCGTGAATCAACGAAGAGCGAGGTTTTGGCGTTGCTTAAACGCCCGACCGCCCCGCTCCAACACGCGAGACCGATATTGTTCAGGGTCTTAGACGAAACTGAGCCAGGAATGGCACATGCTGTTGGCCCCAGACAATAGTTCTTTAGTGAATGAGCGCATGGCTTCCGGATTTGCCGATCATCCGCATCGCTTGGTCTTGCCGGCCATTTGCGGTGTTAACATCGGTCGCTGAAATCCTCGTGGGGAGATCAACAAATGAAGAGTCTCGTCCTGTGTTTGGCAGTTGTTCTTTTGCCCTTGTCGGCGTTGTCTCAAAGTTACGATGTTGTAATTCAGGGTGGCCGCGTAATTGATCCTGAAACCGGTCTTGATGCCGTTCGCAATGTCGGCATTAGCCAGGGCAGGATCAGGAAAATCTCTGCTGCGGCCCTTGAAGGCAAGCGAGTGATTCCTGCAAAAGGCCTGATCGTTGCCCCGGGGTTCATTGATCTGCATCAGCACGACTTGGGCCAGGAAAGCCAGCGGCTGAAGGCGCTGGACGGAGTGACTACCGCGCTTGAGATGGAGATCGGCAAGCCCGATGTCGCGGCATTCCTGCGAGCGAAAGATGGGCATTCCCTCATCAATTACGGGAGCACGGCGAGCCATCCGGCCGCGCGCTCATTGGTCTTCGGTTTGCCAATTCCGGAGGGCGGTCTGCTGCCGAAGTCTGGTGCTGCCACGGACCAGCCAGCCTCGCCGGAGCAGATTGAAACTATGAAGACCCGTTTGCGGCATGAGTTGGACGCAGGCGCTTTGGGCGTTGGTATGGGCATTCAGTACACGCCCGGGGTCACCCGCTGGGAAGTGATTGAGATGTTTCGCCTGGCAGCTGAGCGCAGTCTGCCGGTTTATACCCATATCCGCAGCAATGGCAAGCTGGAACCCGGTTCCAATATCGAATCCGTCAGTGAAGTGATTGGCGCTGCCGCGGTTACCGGCGCTTCTCTCCACATTGTCCATATCAACAGCAGTTGCGGAGCGCAGGCGCTTGACTGTCTTTCACTCATCGCGGGTGCGCGAGCTCGTGGTTTGCCTGTGACCGTCGAAGCTTACCCTTATGAAGCAGCCATGACCTACATCAATTCTGCCCGGTTCAATCCCGGCTGGCAGGAAAAGTCCGGCGCCACTTACCACGACTTGATGCTGCCGGAGACTGGAGAACGCCTTACCAAAGAGCGATTTGATGAACTTCACAACTCCAGCGGGACGCAACGGGTCATTCTGTTCAGCAATTCCATGGAGAATGTCGATCCCGTTTTGCGCAACTCATTAGTAATGGTGGCCAGCGACGGCGAGGAAGGCCACCCGCGAAACGCCGGGACATACTGCCGCATTATGGCCCGCTACGTGCGCAGCCAGGGGACACTCACCCTGATGGATGCCATTCGAAAGATGTCGCTCATGCCGGCTCAGGTCCTTGAGCGCTCAACGCCATCCGCGCGGCTGAAGGGCCGCCTGCAAGAGGGCGCAGATGCCGACGTGGTCATTTTCGATCCTCAGACCGTAACCGACCGTGCGACCTATCAACATCCGATGGAGCCGAGCGCGGGTGTTGAGTATCTGCTGGTGGGCGGTGTTGTAACGGTTGACAAAGGGAAATTGGTGCAAGGGACCTTTCCCGGCAAGGCGATTCTCAGAAAATGATCGCAGCAGCGGTATGCAACTCTCCTAGGCTCTTCTGAATGCCAGAACTGCATTGAGGCCGCCAAAAGCGAACGAATTCGACAGTGCATACTCTACTTCGGCGGGCCGGGCCTGGTTGGGAACAACATCAAGATCGCACTCGGGATCCGGCGTGGTGAAATTTGCGGTTGGCGGAATGATCTTTTCGCGCAGCGCCATCACGGTGGCCACCGCTTCCAGAGCGCCGGCTGCTCCCAGCGTGTGCCCGTGCATTGACTTGGTTGAGCTGACCGCCAGACGCTCGGCGTGTTTGCTGAAGACTTCACGAATAGCGCGTGTTTCAGTTTGATCATTCGCCTGGGTGCCGGTGCCGTGAGCGTTGATGTAGCCGATCTGCTCCGGCGCAATTTCGGCGTCAAGCAAAGCTGCTCTCATTGCCGCGGCAGGTCCGCGCAATGTGGGCGCTGTAATATGTCCCGCGTCGGAGGACATGCCAAACCCAACAATCTCCCCATAGATCCTGGCGCCGCGCGCCACGGCTTTTTCCATGGTTTCCAGCACCAGCATGCCGGCGCCTTCGCCCAGAATCAACCCTTTCCTGTCCCTGGAGAAAGGCCGGCAGGTATCCGACGATACCACTCTCATTGCTTCCCATGCTTTGAGAAGGCCCATGCTGAATGGAGCTTCGCTGCCTCCGGTAATGGCGGCTTCTACCTGGCCATTCCGGACCATCCAGAAGGCGTTTCCGATTGCATGGTTTGCGGAAGAACAAGCAGTGGAAATTGTGTAAACCGGCCCGTAAATTCCAAACTCCATGGAGATATGGCTTGCTCCGGCATTCGCCATGGTGCGGGGAATCAACAAGGGATGGACCCGGGGAGAATTTTTCTGGTAGAGATTCACGAAACCGGCGTCCTGGCTGGTTTGGCCGCCTACGCAAGAGCCGGTTATAACCGCCGTCTTTCCGGCAAGGTCAGGCGTAATCTTAAGACCGGAATCGGCCAGCGCCTGGCGCGCAGCAATCAATGCGAACTGAGCGAAACGGTCAAGAAAATCAATCTGGTTCGACTGAAAATGCTGCGCCGGATCATACTCACGCACCTCTGCTCCGTTCTGGAAGCGCAATTGAGAAGAATCCACCAGCCGGATCGGAGCGATCCCGGTTTTGCCCTGCGAGAGAGATGACCAGTTGCCGGCAAGGTCCGCGCCCAGCGCGCTGATGATGCCCATACCGGTGATTGCAACCCGTTGTTGCGGCATCCTTACTCCGGCGGGAGTTGCTGAGAGGTTGGCGGTGTGGCCAGAAGCTTTCTTAGTTCCTCCACCACCTGCGGAACACTGGTCATGGAGTTTGCCACTGAGTCTGGAACGGAAATATTGAACGTGCTCTCGACCTCAAATACCAGATTGATTGCGTCAAGAGAATCCAATCCCAGTTCTTCAAAGGTGCTGGTGGGCGACACCTGTTCGCGGGGAATGCGTTTGGTGGCAGCGATCAAGTCCAGGACTTTTTCTGTAATGTTATCTGGCATCACTCGGGTCGACGAATTGGTAAGGAGTATACCCTACAACGCGCCGCTGGGCGAATTTACCAGCAGTCAATGGTGACACACAGGCTC
This sequence comes from Terriglobales bacterium, assembly GCA_030150795.1. The sequence goes on from JASLFF010000184.1 coordinate 10,071, forward strand.
ATAAGTGTAATGGCATTGTTTGCGACATCTATAATGACCGAATGATGCGATTGCCCAAAGGGCCATTTCATGGAGTTTTTCTCGCGATTGCCATTGCATTGCTGTCGCATACATCCAGCGGTCAAGCGCCCGACCGCTTCCAGCAGGTTGTGCAGCCTTATGTGGATGCGCAGATGTTTATGGGGAGCGTACTGGTAGCCAAGAACGGGAACGTCATTTTCGGCAAGAGCTATGGAATGGCGGACCTGGAGTGGAATGTTCCCAATTCTTCCACGACTCGATTCAACATCGCTTCAATGACAAAGCAATTCACCGCAGCCTCGATCCTGGCCTTGGAGGACCGCGGAAAATTGAAAACGGATGACTTGGTGAAAAAGTACCTCCCGGATGCGCCCGCCTCTTGGGACAAGATCACCATTTACCACTTACTCACGCATACATCCGGCATTTCCGACGATGCGGCCCAGTATGAACCCGGTCCCCCGGAAAAACTACTGTTCCGCGACGTGCCTCTCAAGTCTCAGCCCGGCGAACAATGGGCTTACACAAACCTGGGCTATATAGTGCTCGGATACTTGCTCGAGAAGGTCACCGGACAGACCTATGAGGAGTTCGTTCAGCAGAGCATTTTCAAATCGCTTGGAATGAACGACTCAGGGCTTATGTCGTTTGTGAGTATCATTCCGCGACGTGCGACCGGATATTGGCCCGGCAATAACGGGATTGAAAATGCGGATCGTCCTGATCCCAGGATTGGCTTTTCGGCAGGCGCCCTCTATTCCACAACAGAAGATCTGCTGCGATGGGAAGAAGGATTATTCGGCGGAAAACTATTGACGGCAGCCTCGCTGCGCAAAATGACTACGCCATTCAAGAGTGACTATGCTTGCGGCTTGCATGTCAACGGCGATGATGGCCATCTAAGGATCGAACATGACGGAAACAACATTGGGTTCAATTCAGATATGGCTTATTACCCCGAAGAGAAAATTGCCGTTATCGTTTTGGCAAACCTGAATGGGACTGCCACAGGCGAGATCACGAAGCCTCTCGCAAAAGCAATGGCGCTTCAGGTCCGTAGAGGAGTGGCCATCAAAGTCTGGACCTTGCGGGCAAGTTGCTTCAGGGAATACGGCTTCTGCAGCAAAAACATGCCGTCTTTGGAAATGCCATTTTGCGACACGATGTCGTCAGCATAGCCGGAAACGTAAAGAAGCCTTGTGTTCGGCCTGGCCTGCAGCAGTTGGTTGGCAAACTCCCGTCCGCTCATCCTTGGCATCACCACGTCGGTTATGACGAGATCAATCTGGTCTGCGGCAGCCAGCAAATCCAGCGCCTCCGGGCCGCTGCAGGCGCAGGTAACCGAATATCCCAGCGAGCTTAGGAATTCGGCGCTTACGTTCCGCAGGTCCAATTCATCTTCCACTAGAAGAATGCTGCCATGCCCGCTTCGCATTTCCTCAGGTTGGTCCTTGGCGGCGACCACTGCGTCAGAGGTGGCGACGGGCAGCAGAATGTTGACCTGGGTGCCTTTTCGCGGACTCGATTCGATGGCGATTTCTCCGTGGCATTGCTGAACGATGCCATACACAGTGGCAAGCCCCAGTCCGGTCCCGCGTCCCACTTCTTTTGTCGTGTAGAAGGGCTCGAAGGCATGCAAGCGTGTTTCTTCATCCATGCCGATGCCTGTATCGCGAATGTGTATGGCCACGTACTGGCCAATGGCAACGCTCTCAGCAGCTGTAAGTACCGGGCGCAGCACATCTTCTGTCGCGATGATGATCTGGCCGCCCCCCGGCATGGCGTCGCGCGCGTTGATAACAACGTTGAAAATGATCTGCTCAAAGTGCGTCTTGTCAATCACCACGGTCCCGGTGGCGCGCAGATTTACGATCAATTCAATGTCTTCGCCAATCAGGCGGGGAAGAATGGCGGTAAGTTCCTGAAGCGCCTCTCCGGTTTGCAGAGGCACGGGCCGCACAATTTCCTTGCGGCTGAAGGTGAGCAGTTGCCGCGTAAGATTGCCGGCACGCTGCGTTGTGTCGATTATTTTGTCGCAATAGCGCTGAAGGCCCTCAATTTTTTCCAGCTTGGATTCCAGCAGCTCAGCATAACCGCCGATCACGCCCAGAAGATTGTTGAAGTCATGGGCAATGCCACCGGCCAGCCGCCCGATGGCCTCCATTTTTTGCGCCTGGAGAAATTTTGCTTCCAGAGCGCGCTCTTCCGTCTGGTCCAGTTGCATGCCAAAGATGCATTCCTTGTCGCCAATGCGTACCAGGGTGGCAAAATACGCGCCCACATGCTCAAAGCCGGTCGCGTCTTTGAATTTGATTTCCACATTTTGCAATGAGCCTTCGGTCCTGAGTCGCCGGTAAAACTCATCCCGTTCCGCCTGAGACTTCCAGAATCCCAACTCAACGGAATTTCTGCCAATCACCTTTTCCGCCGGCAGGGCCAGCATGCGCAAGAGATTGTCATTCACGTCGAGGAAGGTCCCATCCAGGCTCAGGATTCCGCAGCCTACAGGGCTCTGGCGAAAAATAGTGGCAAATCTCTCTTCCGATTGTTGCAGCGCAATTTCATTCTGCTTGCGTTCAGTAATGTCTATCGAAGCGCCCTCAATAAAGCTTTCGCCATCATCATCCGTGACGATCGTGGCACGTTCCAGTATCCAGAAGACCGTTCCATCCTGCCGCTGCTGCGTACACTCATAATTCAGCACCTGGCCCTGCCGGCCCAGGTCATTCAAAAACTGTTCCCGCTCTCCAGCCTGGGAATAGAGAAACGCCGTAGGGTGTGCAAGAGCTTCTTCTTTGGATTTGAAACCGTACATCCTGAGAAAAGCGCTGTTGCAATTCAGCAGCATGCCTTCTGGAGTGGAAACATAAACGGCGGCGAGATTGTTTTCGAACAATACCTGATACTGGCGCGCCAATTTGGAAGCCATGTGCGCCTGATTCTCAAACAGGGTCAGGATCATTCCAAAAGCCACAAACAACTTGGGCAGGTTCCATACAGCGCTGGCAGGGCTGGGGCCCATGCCAAACGCCTGCAAGATTGCCACCAAAGGGAAAATGCAACCCCATGCTATGAATGACGCGGACGTAAGAAGAATTCCTGGACTATGCCTGTTGAAGCGCCGGAAATATGCCAGCCCTGTTCCATAAAAGAAGCCGAAAAAATACAACAAGAGTCCATGTCGAAACGTTCGCTGAGAGGCCCGGTGAATGGCCCATCCTGCATAAGGGAGCATTATGAACAATAAATAGAGATAAGGACTCTTCCTGCCATAGAACTGCACAGCCTGAGCGACGCTATAAATGGAACTGATGACCAACAGCGATATGTAGAGCCAGCCGGAGCGATACCCCATCTCCAGGGCAGTAAGGTAGAGGATTGCTGCCGCTGTAATAAAGAAGATAAATGTAAGGCGTCTTGCATGCCGGGAAAAAATTCCAGAAACAGAAAGCAGGAAGAAGGTACCGGCAATGATCAGCGTGGCCCCCTTCAGCCACCATGTGAAACGCACTATAGCGGGGAAAAAATGATCAAAAGCAGGCGCGGCAAAATGGACCAGGATGGTAATCCAGCCTAGCATCCACAAGCGGGTTGTCTTCTGCGGATCACGGACGTAAATCCACGCGAAGAGCGACACCAGAACGGCACTTACAGCAAAGACGACAATTTCTTCCTGGGACATAAAGCTATTTTTGTCTGCTTCAATTCCTGCCAGGGCGGGCTCAGGAAGAACCAGGAGCATTCCGTCTGGTTAATGCCGCAAGAGATGCGACATGGCCAGTAGAAGACCCTTGAAATAAGAGCACCAAGTTACCACCAATTTCCTGTGTAGACGCTTCTTTTATTTGTAAAAAATTGAACAGAGCAGCTTCTTTCCAGATGGGTTTATTTTTTTAAGAAATTCAGGAATACGCTATCGCTTTTTATCAGGCTTCTCCGCAGGATTCTCATGAACTCGCTCGCGAAAGCTGCCACCCATGGTCTTGGCGAGAAAGATTGTCGAGTCGCCATATTTATCGCGCAGCCGGTCAGATGCGGAAAGGGCGCGCGCCCATTTTTGCTTTTTATCGCCTTCCAGCAAGTCCATCTGCGCCGGCAGGTCTTCAAAGTTTGAGGATTGTACGCCCAGCAGCCGCACGGCGCGTCCCCGCTCCCAGTTGGCATGGAACAGCTTTTTGATGGCCAGGAAAATCTCTGTATCCATCTGCGTTGGACTGGCAAGCGAATGCGCCCGCGTGATGGTGGTGAAATCTGAATATCGCAGCTTGAGTTGCATTGTTCGGGCGATAAAATTCTGCTCGCGTAGCCTGCGGCCTACCTTCTCCGACAAGTGTGCCAGCGTCGGTTCAATCTTGCCAAGGTCGGCCGTATCGCGGTCAAAAGTATGTTCATGGCTGATGGATTTTGCCTGCCACTCTTCGCCCACTTCACCTTCAAACCATGCGCCCGCATCTTCACCACGCGCCTTGCCGGCGAGAGTCGGCCCCCACTTGCCGAAGTTTTCTTCCAATACGCGCTCTTCCACCTTCAATAGATCGCCAATGTACACAATGCCGATATCGTTGAGTCGCGCCTTAGTGACTTTGCCCACACCGGGAATTTTGCCAACATCCAGCGGCGCGAGAAAGCTCTGCTCCTGTCCCGCCAGCACATACAGGACGCCGTTGGGCTTGGCCTTATCGGAACTGATCTTGGCCATCAGTCTTGAGCTGCCGATGCCGATGGAACAGTTCAGTCCTGTACGCTCTTTCATCTGCTGATGCAGTTTGTGGGCGGAGAGTAACGGCGGGCCATGCAGCCGTTCCGTGCCTGTCATGTCCAGATAGGCCTCGTCAATAGACGCCATCTCAACAGCAGGAGAGAAATCATGCAGTACTTCCCTCGCCTTCTGCGAGTATTCGCGATAAAGATCAGGGTGGCCATCGACGAAAATCGCGTGCGGACATTGCTTGGCTGCCGTCCTTAATGGCATGGCCGAATGCACGCCAAATTTGCGCGCCTCATACGACGCAGCCGACACCACGCCCCGCTCATCCCGCTGCCCGCCCACTACTACGGCCTTGCCTTTCAGCGCAGGATTGAACAGCTCTTCCACGGAGACAAAGAAAGCGTCCATATCCACATGGAAGATGATTCGCCGGGTCGCTGAATCGGCAGGTGTCACATTTTGAAGATACACCAGCAAAGGATGGCTTTCGTTAAATTTTCACTCAGATTGGTTTCGATCAGCCCATATTACCGAAACTTTGATTGGGTCCCGCGCATCATATCTGGACGGTCATTGGTTTGGTCAAAAGTGCAATTTACGGGCCAAACATTTAGGATGTCTGCCCTGCTGGTTTGAGTGACAGGATTCCCCCTATGGCTCACTTGAAGTCGGTCTTGACCTTCCCTCCCGCTTCGGCAGAAGAGCGGGCCTTGGCATCGCTCGCCAGCCAGTATGTTTCCGTACGCCAGCAGACTGACGCGCTCACCGCGCCGCTGACTGCGGAAGATTTGATGGTGCAATCCTGTCCGGAGGCGAGCCCGGGCAAGTGGCACATGGCGCATACCAGTTGGTTTTTTGAGACGTTTATTCTTTCCAGCCATTTACCGGGATGTCGGCCATTCCATCCTCAATTTCGCGATCTCTTTAATTCTTATTACAACGCGCTTGGCCAGCAGCCGGAAAAAGCGTTGCGGAATACTTTCTCGCGTCCGCCGCTGGAAGAAATCCGCAGGTATCGCGCGTACGTGGATGAGCACATGCTGAAGCTGCTGCAATCAGGATCGGTCGCCGCGGACGTGCAAAAACTCGTGACGCTGGGGCTGAACCATGAGCAACAG